>NZ_JARESO010000012.1:0-223980 GCF_046030175.1 Paraburkholderia sp. RL17-373-BIF-A | reverse complement strand
TACCCGGCACCGCTTCGTTCTGCGTCGCTGCATCAGCAGCAGAGAAACGAGATTATGAAGGCTCTTTTTCGTTTCGTCAACAACATTTTTTCGCTTTCGCTTAAAACCTTGTGGCGCTACGGCCGCTGGTTTCTGCCGCGGCCCTCGTTTGCAAACGAGGAGGCGAATCTTAGGCGAACATCAGCCATATGACAAGGGTTTGACCGAAATCTTTTTTGGCGAGTCACCTGCGGGTCGATTTCACCACTGCGTCCATCGGAACCGCCTCGGCCATAGCTGTGTAGCCGGCGTCGCTCGGATGGATGTGATCGCCGCTGTCAAAGCCACGCTGCAGGCGGTCCGGCTGCGCCGGATCGCGCAGCGCAGCGTCGAAATCTACGACGCCGTCGAAAGCATGGCTGGTCCGAATCCACTGATTGACGGCGAGCCGAATGCTTTCTCGCTGCGGCGGGAGCGACGCCGGCGTCAGCGTCGCACCGAATACCTTCACACCGGCGTGCCGAGCGGCGGCGATCAACCGCTGGTACCCGGCGATCAGATCGGCAGCCGTCACCGAAGTGTGCGGGAAGTCGCAGTCGAGACCATTACGCGGCGGCATCGCCGCGAAGTTGATGTCATTGATGCCGATCAGCAGAATCGCCGTTTTGACGCCCGGGCGTGCGAGCACGTCGTGCTCGAAGCGCGTCGCGAGCGCGTCGCCGTAGCAAGGGGAGTCGCTCAGCAAGCGGTTGCCGCTGATCCCCAGATTGACGATCGCGGTCGACCGGTCGCCGCTAGCGGCGAACCGGCGCGCCAACGCGTCCGGCCAGCGGCGATTCTGGTTCAGGCTGGAGCGCATGCCGTCCGTGATCGAGTCGCCGATCGCGGCAACGGCGGCGGATGCAGGTGCCGCATCCACCGACAACCCCGTCACCCATACATATTGCGTGAACCGGGCGCGAAACGCTTCCGCGGAAGCGTCCGCCGCGTGGTTACCCGGCGCCGAAACGTAGTTCACCTGGTTCGACACGCGGTGCCAAGCCACGATACGTTGCTCGGGACCAGTAAACGCGCTGACCGCATAAGGCGCACCTTCGGCAATATCGACAGCGACGGGGTCGCTGTCCAACTCGCCACCCGGCGGAATCGAAACCGCGCTCTTGCCACCGAACGTCACGCGCGCCTCGCCGTTACCAGCCGCCGCCGCGCCACCCGCCGAGCGTGCGATACGCAAATCTTCGATGACGAGCGGAGTCTTGCCGTACCGGTTGCTGAGGTGGACTCGCGCCGACTTTCCGGACAGTGTCGGATACACAATCTGACGAACCGTGCGCCCGGCTACTTCCGGCGCGCGATAGAGTGGCGGCAAGTCCGCCCGCTGTGGGATGGGTTGCAGCGCTGTCGCCCAGGCGGTGACCCAATGTGCCGGGGCGTCGGCGGCGAAAACGGTTGGGGAAACGGCAAATTGGACAAGCAGCGCCGCGCCGCATGCGGCAGCCAAGGTGCGAATGGTCATTCGGGTGGTCGGTTCGAGGCGAAACGTGCATTGTGCCCGATCGCACCAGCCGTCGCGGGTCCGCGCGACGGCGTTCCCTGCGCTCCGCCGACTCAGGCCCCCTGTGCCCCGGCCATCTTCAACGCGAGCGCCTCAGCGACTTCGATTCCGTCGATGGCCGCCGAATAGATCCCACCGGCATACCCTGCGCCTTCGCCAGCCGGATACAGACCTTCGACGTTCATGCTTTGGTAGTCGTCCCGCCGACGCACGCGAATCGGCGACGACGTTCTCGTCTCGACGCCCGTCAGCACCGCGTCGTGCATTGCAAAGCCGGCGATCTTCTTGTCCATCTGCGGCAGAGCTTCGCGAATGGCCTCGATCACATAGTCGGGAAGCGCGGTGCTGAGATCGGTTGGATGCACGCCGGGTTTGTACGACGGCACCACCGAACCCAGCGACGTGGACGGCCGGCCGGCGATAAAGTCGCCGACCAGTTGGCCCGGCGCCATATAGTTGCCGCCGCCGAGCTCGAAAGCCCGCTCTTCCCACTTGCGCTGAAAAGCGATGCCGGCGAGCGGGCCGCCCGGATAGTCGTCCGGCGTGATGCCGACGACGATCCCCGCGTTGGCGTTCCGCTCCGCCCGCGAGTACTGGCTCATGCCGTTGGTCACCACGCGACCCGGCTCGGACGTCGCCGCCACAACGGTGCCGCCAGGGCACATGCAAAAACTGTATACAGCGCGGCCATTGCTGCAGTGATGCACCACCTTATAGTCGGCGGCGCCCAACTGTTTGTGACCGGCAAACTTGCCAAAACGGCTACGGTCGATCAAACCTTGCGGATGTTCGATGCGGAACCCAAGTGAAAACGGCTTCGCCTCAATATAGACGCCGCGGTCGTTGAGCATCTGGAAAGTGTCTCGCGCGCTATGACCGACCGCCAGCACCACATGGTCGCAGCGCAGCGTTTCGCCGGTCGACAGCTTCAGCCCGCGCACCTTGCCCTGATCGATCTCGATATCGTCGACGCGGCTTTCGAAACGCACCTCGCCGCCCAGCTCGTGAATGGTCGCGCGCATTTTTTCGACCATGCTCACCAGCCGGAACGTGCCGATATGCGGCCGGCTTAGAAACAGAATGTCTTCCGGCGCACCGGCTCGCACGAATTCCTCGAGCACCTTGCGGCCGTAGTGCTTTGGATCCTTGATCTGGCTGTACAGCTTGCCGTCCGAGAAGGTGCCCGCGCCGCCTTCGCCGAACTGCACATTCGACTCGGGATTAAGCACCGACTTGCGCCACAGGCCAAAAGTGTCCTTGGTGCGCTCGCGCACGGCCTTGCCGCGCTCGAGGATGATCGGCCGGAAGCCCATTTGCGCCAAGATCAGGCCGGCGAACAGGCCACACGGCCCCATGCCGATCACGACCGGGCGCAGCGCGGTCATCTGCGCCGGGGCTTTGGCAACGAACCGGTAGGCCATGTCCGGTGTCACGCCGCAGTGCGGCACATCGGCGAGTCGCTTGAGCGCGGCCGCTTCATCCGCGACCTCGACATCGACGATGTACGTGAGTTTGATGTCGGCGCGCTTGCGCGCATCGTGCGCGCGGCGAAACACGGTGTATCGGATGAGCCCGTCCGCGGCCACGCCGAGTTCCGCGAGGCGCGCACGCACGGCGGCTTCGAGGGCGCTCTCGGGATGATCGAGCGGGAGTTTGATTTCGCTTAGACGTAACATGAGTACCGGGGGATGCAGGAAGGCCGCAAATCGTGGCCAATTCGCAATTTTATAGGTTTAGTGTGGGGGCGGGGCGCCGGCGCAGACGAAACGCTTGCCAAGGAAACCGCCCAAGCCCCTATCGGCCCAATCGACCCATCTCAAAAAATTTATTAACCGACCGGTCGGTTGGCTTATACTGTGCGCACACAGACAACTTCCGCAGAGAGCGTCCCCATGTACACGCAATCCCTGGATATTCCCGGCAATGTCGCCCCGCTGGATGCGGGCGCAGACTCGTCCGAGCAGACGCAGTTCGACGCGGTCATGGCCGCCGACGGCAAGATCGAAGCTCAGGACTGGATGCCGGAGGCCTACCGCAAGACGCTGGTCCGGCAAATCTCGCAACACGCGCATTCGGAAATCGTCGGCATGCTGCCGGAGGGTAACTGGATCACGCGCGCGCCCAGCCTGAAGCGCAAGGCGATTCTGCTTGCCAAAGTGCAGGACGAAGCCGGCCACGGCCTCTATCTATATAGCGCGGCGGAAACGCTCGGCGTGTCGCGCGACCAGTTGATCGCGGCGCTGCACTCGGGCAAAGCCAAATATTCGAGCATCTTCAATTACCCGACGCCCACATGGGCCGACGTCGGCGTGATCGGCTGGCTGGTGGACGGCGCGGCGATCATGAACCAGATTCCGCTGTGCCGTTGCACGTACGGCCCGTACGCGCGCGCCATGATCCGCATCTGCAAGGAAGAGTCGTTCCACCAACGCCAGGGTTTCGACGCGCTCATGTCGATGATGGCCGGCACCGAAGCGCAACGTGAACTGGTCCAGCAGGCGGTGAATCGCTGGTGGTGGCCGGTGCTGATGATGTTCGGCCCGAGCGACAAGGATTCGATCCACAGCAATCAGTCGTCAAAATGGGGCATCAAGCGCATTTCGAACGACGACCTGCGTCAGAAATTCGTCGACGCCACCGTCGACCAGGCCAAGGTGCTCGGCGTCACGCTGCCCGATCCGGACCTGAAATGGAACGAAGCGCGCGGCCATCATGACTACGGCGACATCGACTGGGAAGAATTCTGGCGCGTGGTGAACGGCGACGGTCCGTGCAACCGCGAGCGTCTCGCCACCCGCGTCAAAGCCCACGACGACGGCGCCTGGGTTCGCGAAGCCGCCCTCGCCCACGCCGACAAGCAGCGCCAGCGCGCACAACAGCACGCCGCCTAAGCAGCGCGGCATGCCAGACAAAGCATCTCAGGAGATCTGCAATGAACAAGGAATGGCCGATTTGGGAAGTCTTCGTGCGCAGCAAGCAGGGACTCGACCACAAACACTGCGGTAGCCTGCACGCAGCCGACGCGCCGATGGCGCTGCGCATGGCGCGCGACGTCTACACGCGGCGCCAGGAAGGCGTGAGTATCTGGGTGGTGCCGTCGTCGGCGATTACGGCGTCCGCGCCGGAAGACAAGGCGGAGCTGTTCGAACCGGCTGGCGACAAGATCTACCGCCACCCGACGTTCTACACGCTCCCCGACGAAGTCAACCACATGTAAGTGCGGCCATGAACATCACGCCCCAACATCTCCAATACGTGCTGCGCCTCGCGGACACCGCGCTGATCCTCGGTCAGCGCAATACCGAATGGTGCGGCCACGGCCCGATCCTCGAAGAGGACATCGCTCTGTCGAACATGAGCCTCGACCTGATCGGCCAGGCGCGCCTGCTGTACACGCATGCCGCGTCGCTCGAGCAACAGCTCACCGGCAAAAGCCGCACGGAAGACGACTACGCGTACTTTCGCGCCGAGCGCGAATTCGCCAACTACACGCTCGCCGAGTTGCCGCATGTCGGCCCGCTGTCGGCCACCGCGCAAGCCGAGAAGGATTACGCGGTCACGATCGTCCGCAATTTCCTCTACTCGACGTTGATGGCGCATCTCTGGACGGCGCTCACGGCATCCACCGACGAGCAGCTGGCGGCGATCGCGTCGAAGTCGATCAAGGAAACCAGCTATCACGTGCATCACGCGCGCGAGTGGCTGATCCGTTTCGGCGATGGCACCGAGGAATCGCATCGCCGAGCGCAAGCCGCACTGGACTATCTGGTGCCGTACACGCGCGAATTCTTCAGCACGGACGCCGTTGAGGAAGTCGTTGCAGCAGCCGGCATCGGCCCGTTGACGTCGGACCTCGAAGCGGCGTGGCTCGACGACGTGCGCGCCACGCTCGACGAAGCCACCTTGACGCTGCCCGAGCCGGTCAAGCACATCACGACCGGCAAACACGGCGAGCATTCCGAGCACATGGGTTTCGTGCTGGCCGAAATGCAGAGCCTTGCACGCCAGCATCCCGGCGCCACCTGGTAATCCGACGATGACGACTTCGACTGCCCTTCGCACAAACGACATGACTGACACGACCGACGCCGCGCTCGCACGCGCATGGGCCGTGCTCGAAGCGGTGCCTGATCCGGAGATTCCGGTGGTGTCGATTCGCGAGCTCGGCATCCTGCGCGACGTGCGGCGCGCCGCCGACGGCACGCTCGAAGTCGTGATCACACCGACCTACTCCGGTTGCCCGGCCATGTCGCAGATTGCCGAGGACGTCGCGCATGCACTCGACGTGGCGGAGCTCAAGCCTTATCGGATCGCCACGGTGCTCGCGCCTGCCTGGACCACGGACTGGATGACCGCCGACGCACGCGAAAAACTGCGCGCCTACGGCATCGCGCCGCCCACGGGCAATTGCGGTTCGCCTGCGCCCGTGCAGGAAAAGGTGATGCGATTCGTACCCCGCGCGCTGCCCGCGCCGTCGTGCCCACGCTGCGGCTCGGCGCACACCGAGCGTCTCGCGCAATTCGGCTCGACCGCCTGCAAAGCCTTGTACCGCTGCATCGACTGCCGCGAACCCTTCGACTACTTCAAACCATACTGATATGGCCACCCCGCAATTTCACCCGCTGCGTATCCGCGAAGTACGGCCCGAAACCGCCGATTCGGTTTCGGTCGCCTTCGAAGTCCCCGCTGAACTGCGCGACCACTATCGCTTCACGCAAGGCCAGTTCGTCACGCTGAAGACGCATATCGACGGTGAGGAAACGCGCCGGTCGTATTCGATCTGCGTCGGCGTCACCGATTACGACCGCGACGGCGAACTGCGCATCGGCATCAAGCGCGTACGCGGTGGGCGTTTCTCGAACTTCGCCTTCGACACGCTGCAGCCCGGCCACACGATCGAGGTGATGACGCCGGACGGGCGCTTCTTCACCCATCTGAACGCCGATCAAGGCCAGCAATACCTGGCGTTCTCGGGCGGCTCGGGCATTACGCCGGTGCTGGCCATCATCAAGACCACGCTCGAAGTCGAACCGCGCAGCACCTTCACGTTGGTGTACGGCAACCGCAGCGTCGATCAGATCATGTTCGCGGAAGAGCTCGAGGATCTGAAGAACCGCTTCATGAACCGCTTCGTGCTCTATCACGTGCTGTCCGACGATCTGCAGGACGTCGAGCTGTTCAACGGCGTGCTCGATCAGGAGAAGTGCGCGGCCTTCATCGAGAATCTGTTGCCGGCAGATGCGATCGACGAAGCCTTCATCTGCGGCCCCGGTCCGATGATGGACGCCGCCGAAGCCGCGCTGAAAGCCGCCGGCGTGCCGTCGGAAAAGGTGCACGTGGAGCGCTTCGGTTCGCCGCTGCCGCAAGCGGGCGTGCCGCCCGTCGAAATCACCGAAGACACGCCGGCTGCCGATCTCGAAATCGTGCTCGACGGCAAACGCCGCAAGCTGCGCCTGCCGTATCAGGGCGTGAGCGTGCTCGACGTCGGCCTGCGCGCCGGCCTCGCGCTGCCTTATGCGTGCAAGGGCGGCGTCTGCTGCACCTGCCGCGCGAAGGTGCTGGAAGGCGAAGTGAAGATGGAAAAGAACTACACGCTCGAAGAACACGAGATCCGCGACGGTTTCGTGCTGACGTGCCAATGTCATCCAATCAGCGACCGCGTGGTGGTGAGCTACGACGAACGTTGAGCCGCGTGCGGCGGGCGAGCCTGCTAGACGTCCGCCGCGCTTTCAGCAGTTCCGCGATCCGCTTACACTAGGGGCCGCTCGCGATCGGACACCTGTTCCGGTCGATGAGCGGCCCCTAGTGTTGTTAACCGCCCTACGCCACTGCCGATGAGCACGATCCACCTCACCAACGGCGATGTCGCCGCCGAGTCACTGCGCGCCGCATTGCGAGATGGCGGCCGCGACGATCGCGTGCACGCCTTGCGCGACGATCTCGCGGTCGGCCCGCTACGTGGCGTCGACGACGCACCGGACGTGCGCGCGGACTTCTGGGATCGCGTGAGTGCGGACATCCGGCGTGATTTCCTTCGGGAATTCCGCGAACAGGCCGCGGCGCTGGAGAGTATCGCGCGCGGCGAAGCGAATCTGGTGGTGTGGCACGGCGAAAGCGCATCGGATCAATTGATGCTGCGCCGCGTCTGCTATCACCTGCGCAACAGCCCGCAGCGCCTGAACGAGGTGCGTCTGTCGATTCGCGATCTCACCGATCCGGGCGCGTGGGCGCATAGCCGCAAAGACCGCGCGACGTCGGTCGGCATGTTCGCGCCGGCCGTGCTGCAATCCCGGCTGCCGGACGCCGCGCCGATTTCCGTCCTGCGCATCAGCCGGCTCGCGCTCGAATGGCAGGAAGTCAAACACGCAAACGGCGAAACGCGGCGCTGGCGCGACAATACGTTCACGAGCGGCAGCTTCACGGAACTGGACGCGCTGATTTTCGAGCACGTCACTGAAGACTGGCAGCCCGCCGCGCGCGTTGCCGCCAAATTGATGACCGCTGAACTCGGATTCCTGGTCAGCGACAGCATTGTGCTGTGGCGCTTCCGCGAACTGGCCGCGACCCGGCGCATCAAGCTGCGCGGCGACGCGAGCGCATGGCGCACGCTCGAATTGTGCGCGGCGTTCGCCCCCTGTCCACACTAATACAACAGACGACTATGGCCCGCACCCGTGCCCCCGACCACGAAACCCAGCGCGAGCAGATTCTCGAACTCGCCGCGGCAAAATTCGCCCAGACCAGCTATCCGAGCACCTCGATGGCCGATCTCGCCGCCGCGAGCGGCACCTCGAAAGCGCGCCTCTACCACTACTACGCGAGCAAGGAAGCGATCCTGTTCGATCTGCTGGACCGTTACACCAAGCGGCTGATGCTGATCATCGCCGAGGTGGAAGGGGCGAGTCAGCGGCGCGGCTTGTCGGAGCGGGAAACCTTCGCCGAACTGATCCGGGCGTTTCTGTCGGAGTACGAGACGTCGCACAGCCGGCACGTCGCGCTGTTGAACGACGTGAAGTATCTGGTCGATACCCAGCGCGAAGTGATCCTGAACCGTCAGCGCGACGTGGTCGCCGCTTTTGCGCGGCAGTTGGCCCGCGCGTATCCGGAGCGCGCCACGCGCGACAACCAAACTGCGCTCACCATGATGGTGTTCGGCATGATCAACTGGACATTCACCTGGCTGAAGCCGGATGGCCGGATGGGCTACCGTGAATTCGCCGAGCAGGTGGTCGGCATGGTGGACCACGGATTGAGTTCGAACCCAGCCTGATCCCGCACTGCAACAATATTCAGACGAAATAATGGACCGAAGTGCCCGATGGGCGACACCGTGTCACGAACGCCTGTTCCATTTATTTATTATTTAAAATCAATAACCTAAAATTAGGGCGCCACCTTTTTAGGCATCTCCTTCAAATATTGATACGGGTTTTCCCTAGTGATCGGTCTGGATCTCCGCTAAAATTGCTTTTGCGGTGCACCACGCCGCTCGACTAAAAGGAGAACCCGACCATGAACTTGATTACACCCCGCGCCGCTGAGCCGATCGTCGCGCACGATCGTTTGACGCAGCCAGCCGGTCGTGCGCCTGCTCTGGTCCGCGAGCTCACCGCTGTCGACCGCGAGCGTCTGCTGACCCACTTCCTCGCGCTCGACGAGGACGACCGACTCCTGCGCTTCGGCCAGATCGTGCCGGATCACGTCATCGAAAACTATGTTCGCGCGATCGACTTCAAGCGCGACACCGTCTTCGGCGTGTTCAACAATCAACTGCAGTTGACCGGCGTCGGCCACCTGGCCTATCTGCCTGCCGAAGGCGACAAGCGCACGGCGGAGTTCGGCGTGTCCGTGCTGGAAAGCGTCCGCGGCCAGGGCATCGGCACGAAGCTGTTCGAGCGCGCCGCCATTCGCAGCCGCAATACGCACGTCACCATGCTGTACATGCACTGCCTGTCGCGCAATTCGACCATGATGCACATCGCGAAGAAGGCCGGCATGAAGATCGAATACGCCTACGGCGAGGCCGACGCTTACCTCACGCTGCCGCCGGCGGATCAATCGAGCATCATCGCCGAAATGCTGCAGGAGCAGGCTGCAGTGTTCGACTACGCGCTCAAGCGGCAAGCGCGTCAGGCGTCGAAGCTGTTCGAATCGTTCATGCCGACTGAAGTCGCAGCCTAAAACGCTTGCGCTCGGCAAACAACAAAGGGCGGCCCCGTGGCTGCCCTTTTTGTTTGCTGGGCGGTCGCACGCCACGCCGTCGTGCTCACAAAATCGGCAGCGCCGTCGTCTCCTTGATCTTTTCCAGTGAGAAGCTCGTTTTCACGTCGATCACCGACGGATGGTGTAGCAACTGGTCCTGCACGAAGCGCGAAAAGTGCGCCATGTCCTCCACCTGGACGCGCAACAGGTAGTCCATCTCGCCGGTCATCGCATGACACGCCACCACTTCCGGCCACGTCTGAACGGCCGCGCGAAACAGATCGGCGTGCGTGGCGTCGCCGCGCGGACTGAGCGCCGGACCGCCGCGCTTTTCCAGCCGCACATTCACGTACGCGAGCAAGTCGAGCCCAAGCCGCTGCGCATCGAGCAACGCGACATAGCCGCGGATCACACCGCTCTCTTCCAGCCGACGGATACGCCGTAGACACGGACTCGGCGAAAGATTGATGCGCTCGGCGATCTCCTGATTCGACAGCCGGCCATTCTCCTGAAGGATCGCCAGAATCCGCCTGTCGATGGCGTCTATCTCTATATTGGCCATTTTCTGCCGTCCATTCAAAACATTGAGCTATAAACTAGCGTCAGCGTATCGATGCGCGATTAAGTTCGCAAGTTTTCGCCGCAGGCAGGCCTTTACACTTGCGTCATTCAGTCGCGCTCAATCGCACACCCGGAGACAGACATGCAGGTTTCAACTTGGGAAAATCCGCTCGGCACCGACGGCTTCGAGTTCATCGAATACACCGCACCGGATCCGAAGGCGCTCGGCAAGCTCTTCGAGCAGATGGGCTTCACCGCCGTCGCGCGGCATCGTCATAAAGACGTGACGCTGTATCGCCAGGGGGAAATCAACTTCATCGTCAACGGGGAGCCGGATTCGTTCGCGCAACGCTTCACGCGTCTGCACGGCCCGTCGATCTGCGCGATCGCTTTCCGCGTTCAGGACGCCGCCAAGGCGTACAAACAGGCTCTGGAAAAAGGCGCCTGGGGCTTCGACAACAAAACCGGCCCGATGGAATTGAACATTCCGGCGATCAAAGGCATTGGCGACTCGCTGATCTATTTCGTCGACCGCTGGCGCGGCAAGAACGGCGCCGAGCCGAACAGCATCGGCAACATCGACATTTACGATGTCGACTTCGAACCCATTCCGGGCGCGAATCCGAATCCGGTCGGCCACGGCCTGACCTACATCGACCACCTGACGCACAACGTGCATCGCGGCCGGATGCAGGAATGGGCGGAGTTCTACGAGCGTCTGTTCAACTTCCGCGAAGTGCGTTACTTCGATATCGAAGGCAAGGTGACGGGCGTGAAGTCCAAGGCGATGACCTCGCCGTGCGGCAAGATCCGCATCCCGATCAACGAAGAAGGTTCGGAGACCGCCGGCCAGATTCAGGAATATCTCGACGCATACCACGGCGAAGGCATTCAGCACATTGCCCTCGGCAGCAACGACATCTACCGCACGGTGGACGGCTTGCGCGAATCGAACATCTCGCTGCTCGACACGATCGACACTTATTACGAGTTGGTCGATCGCCGCGTGCCGAACCACGGTGAGCCGCTGGACGAATTGCGCAAGCGCAAGATCCTGATCGACGGCGCGCCCGATGATTTGCTACTGCAGATCTTCACCGAAAACCAGATCGGCCCGATTTTCTTCGAGATCATTCAGCGCAAGGGCAATCAGGGCTTCGGTGAGGGCAACTTCAAGGCGCTGTTCGAATCGATCGAACTGGATCAGATTCGCCGTGGCGTGGTGCAGGACAAAGTCTGACGGCTTGCGCCGCTTCACGAGAGCGGACACATAGGTCCAAATGAAAAGGGCGAAGATCTCACGATCCTCGCCCTTTTCATTAGCGCCGTTGTCTCAGGTGAAACCTTGGTCGGAGAACGGCTGGTTACTCAATCGACACACCGCCTGCGCGGCGCATCACGAATTCTGGTCTTCCTCGTCGGACTTGGTGGATCGCGTGACGCGGTCCATGGCAATGCGTGCGGGCGCGACCTGCGCCGTACGGGTTACAGCGTTCGACAGCGCGCCTGCACTGCCCGAGTTCGAGCGCACCGGTGCGCTCATGGCGAAAAATGCGGCCGAAACCATCAGGAACGTCTGGATGTTTCTCGTGTTCATGCGTACTCCTTTTCTGACTGCCCTGTTGTCGTGAAGCTCCGCCGAATGCGGAGCGTTGCGCGGACATTGCTCACAGGTTGGGGGTTAGACAGACATTTCAACTGCGGTTCCGCAGATTTGTAGTTTTTACAGCTTGTTACAGGCCGTCGCAGGAACAGCGGGCGCGCACACGCCGAGCGGGCGCACGCCTACACCGACCGTATCGCTGCGGTCCCCATTTTTTCGCGGCCTGCGGCGGGTTTTCACCAGTGCTACCATCACTTAAAACACGTCAAGATGACGGCCCCGGCCCTACGCATTCACAAGATGCCGCGGCCCAAAAAAGTTTTGGTGATCCCAAACTGGTTGGAGGAGTACACATAATGAACGCCCCGCTAGACGCAGGTCAGCGAGCCTCGCTCGAAGCCGCGTTGTCTTCCGTCACGCTCGACGACAAATACACCCTCGAACGCGGCCGCGCGTACATGAGCGGCATCCAGGCGCTGGTGCGTCTGCCGATGCTGCAACAGGAACGCGACCAGGCCGCCGGGCTCAATACCGCCGGCTTCATCTCCGGTTACCGCGGATCGCCACTCGGCGGACTCGACCAATCCCTGTGGAAGGCGAAACAGCATCTCGCCGCGCATCAGGTCGTGTTCCAGCCAGGCGTCAACGAAGACCTCGCGGCAACCGCCGTTTGGGGTTCGCAGCAGGTCAATCTGTACCCGAGCGCCAAATACGACGGCGTGTTCTCGATGTGGTACGGCAAAGGCCCAGGCGTCGACCGTTCCGGCGACGTCTTCAAGCATGGCAACTCGGCCGGCTCGGCGCGCAACGGCGGCGTTCTCGTGCTCGCCGGCGATGACCACGCGGCGAAATCGTCCACGCTCGCGCACCAGTCCGAACACATTTTCAAGGCGTGCGGCCTGCCGGTTCTGTTCCCGTCGAATGTGCAGGAATATCTCGACTTCGGTCTGCACGGCTGGGCGATGAGCCGCTATTCCGGCCTGTGGGTCGCGATGAAGTGCGTCACCGACGTGGTCGAATCGTCGGCATCGGTCGATATCGATCCGCACCGCACGAAAATCATCCTGCCGGAAGACTTCGCAATGCCCGAGGGCGGCCTGAATATCCGCTGGCCGGATCCGCCGCTGGTGCAGGAAGCGCGTCTGCTCGACTACAAGTGGTACGCGGCGCTCGCCTACGTGCGCGCCAATAAACTGGACCGCGTCGAAATCGATTCGCCGCATGCGCGCTTCGGCATCATGACCGGCGGCAAGGCGTATCTCGACGTGCGTCAGGCGCTGACCGACCTCGGTCTCGATGACGAAACGTGTTCGCGCATCGGCATCCGTCTGTATAAGGTCGGTTGCGTGTGGCCGCTCGAAGCGCAAGGCGCGCAGGCTTTCGCGCGCGGCCTCGACGAAATTCTGGTGGTCGAGGAAAAGCGCCAGATTCTCGAATACGCGATCAAGGAAGAGCTGTACAACTGGCCCGACGCACAGCGTCCGCGCGTGTTCGGCAAGTTCGACGAGAAAGACGGCGCGGGCGGCGAATGGTCGGTGCCGATGGGCAACTGGCTGCTACCGGCGCACTATGAACTCTCGCCGGCGATCATCGCCAAGGCTATCGCCACGCGGCTCGACAAATTCGACCTGCCGTCCGATGTGCGCGCTCGCATCGCCATGCGCATCGCGGTGATCGAAGCGAAGGAAAAGGCGCTGGCGCGGCCGCGCGTCGAAGCCGAACGCAAGCCGTGGTTCTGCTCGGGCTGTCCGCACAACACATCGACCAATGTGCCGGAAGGCTCGCGTGCGATGGCCGGCATCGGCTGCCATTACATGACGGTCTGGATGGACCGCAGCACCAGCACGTTCAGCCAGATGGGCGGCGAAGGCGTCGCGTGGATCGGCCAGGCGCCGTTCAGCAACGACAAGCACGTGTTCGCCAATCTCGGCGACGGCACCTACTTCCATTCAGGGCTGTTGGCGATTCGCGCGGCGATCGCGTCGAAGGCCAACATCACCTACAAGATTCTCTATAACGACGCGGTCGCCATGACTGGCGGCCAGCCGGTCGACGGCGTGCTGACCGTGCCGCAGATCACGCACCAGCTCGCCGCGGAAGGCGCGACGAAAATCGTGATCGTCACCGACGAGCCGGAGAAGTACTCGGCGAACGTGGGCCTTGCGCCCGGTATCGACATCCACCATCGCGACAAGCTCGACGAAGTGCAGCGCCAACTGCGCGAAGTGTCCGGCACGACGATCCTGATCTACGACCAGACTTGCGCGACCGAAAAGCGCCGCCGCAGGAAACGCGGCACGTATCCGGATCCGGCGCGCCGCGTCGTGATCAACGAAGCGGTGTGCGAAGGCTGCGGCGATTGCTCGGTGAAGTCGAACTGCCTGTCGGTCGAACCGCTCGATACCGAGTACGGTACGAAGCGCCAGATCAATCAATCGACCTGCAACAAGGACTTCTCGTGCGTGAACGGTTTCTGCCCGAGCTTCGTCTCCGTTGAAGGCGGTGAGTTGCGCAAGCCGAAGGCCGCCTCCGGCGTCGCCGGCGACGCGATGCCGCCGGTGCCGGAACCGGAATTGCCGTCCATGGAGCGGCCGTACGGCGTGCTGGTGACGGGCGTCGGCGGCACGGGCGTCGTGACGATCGGCGCGTTGCTCGGCATGGCCGCGCATCTGGAGAACAAGGGCGTCACCGTGCTCGACGTCACCGGCCTCGCGCAGAAAGGCGGCGCCGTGATGAGTCACGTGCAGATCGCGAAGAATCCGGCCGACATCCACGCGACCCGCATCGCCATGGGCGAAGCGAGCCTCGTGATCGGCTGCGACGCGATCGTCACGGCCAGCGACGAATGCGTGTCGCGCATGCAGGCGGGCCGCACGCGCGTCGTGCTGAATAGCGCGCATACGCCGACCGCCGAACTCATCAAGAACCCGAACTGGCGCTTCCCTGGCAGCAGCACGGAAGCCGACGTGCGCGCCGCAGCGGGCGACGACGGGGTCGACACGGTCGACGCGAATCACTTCGCGGTCGCACTGCTCGGCGATGCAATCTATACGAACCCGTTCGTGCTCGGGTATGCATGGCAACGCGGCTGGGTGCCGCTCATGTATGAGTCGCTGATGCGCGCTATCGAGCTGAACAACGTGCAGGTCGAGAAGAACCGCGCGGCGTTCGAGTGGGGCCGCCGTGCAGCGCACGATCTGGCCGGGGTTCGCAAGCTGGCGCAATCGCAAGGACGCGGCGCCGCGGCGGAAACGGCGAGCAGCAAGATCATCTCGCTGCACACGCCGAAGGCCCTCGACACGCTGATCGACAAACGCGCCGGGTACCTGACAGCGTGGCAGAACCGCGCGTATGCCGAGCGTTATCGCACGGTGGTCTCGCACGTGCGTGCGGCGGAGTCGGCGCTCGATTCGATCGACGGTCAGTTGCCGTTGACCGAGGCGGTCGCGAAGAACCTGCACAAGCTGATGGCCTACAAGGACGAGTACGAAGTCGCGCGTCTGTACAGCGATCCGGCGTTCATCGAAAAACTGAAGTCGAATTTCGAAGGCGATTGGAAGCTGCACATTCACCTCGCGCCGCCGACGTTCTCGAAGAAGGATGCCAAGGGTCATCTGGTGAAGAAGAAGTACGGCCCTTGGGTTTTCAGCGCGATGCACGTGCTGGCCCGCTTCAAGTTCCTGCGCGGCACCGCGCTCGATCTGTTCGGCAAGACGGAAGAGCGTCGCACCGAGCGCGCGTTGATCGGCGAGTATGAAGCGCTGGTGCGTGAACTGATCGCCGGCCTGACTGCGCAGAAGCGTGAGCTGGCCATCGAACTGGCGAATCTGCCCGACGGCATCCGCGGCTATGGTCACGTGAAGGAAAACAACCTGAAGGGCGTGCGCGTCAAATGGAACGAGTTGCTGGCGCGGTGGCGCTCGCCTGAGGCCGGCAAGACGCAACACGCGGCGTGATCGGAATGGCTTGACCGGCTCCGCCGGTCTGAAAACAAAAGGCGGCTGTCCTCGCGGACAGTCGCCTTTTTTACGTGCTATGAGACGTGACGCGTGACGCCGGTGCAACTACTGCGCCAATAAAAAAGCCACGGGTTTAGCACCCGTGGCTTTTTTTGCAAACTCGTCGCGATCGCCTCGACGAGGCGCCGCTCCGAGTCTCAAAGCATCCGCATTACTTCGCGTTCACTGCCTTGCGTGCGTTGGCCGACGCCACTGCCGTCATGTTGATGATCCGGCGCACGGTCGCAGCAGGCGTCAGAATGTGCACCGGCTTTTCCGCGCCCAGCAGGAACGGGCCGACCGTCACGCCTTCGCCGCCGATCATCTTCAGCAGGTTGTACGTGATGTTCGCCGCTTCCACGTTCGGCATGATCAGCAGGTTGGCTTCACCGGTCAGCGTCGTGCCCGGGAACGCCGCCTTGCGCACGGCTTCCGACAATGCCGCATCGCCATGCATCTCACCGTCGATCTCGAGCGACGGCGCACGTTCGGTAATCAGCTTGCGAGCCGCAGCCATGCGTTGCGACGACGACGACGGCGCGCTGCCGAAGTTCGAGTTCGACAGCAACGCCACCTTCGGCGTGATACCGAACTTCTCCATCTCACCCGCAGCCAGCATCGTCATATCGGCGAGCTGCTCGGCGGTCGGCGTTTCGTTCACGTAGGTATCGCAGATGAACAGATTGCGGCCCGGTAGCATCAGCAGATTCATCGCGGCGAAGTTCTGCACGTTGTCCGCCTTGCCCAGCACCTGTTCGATGAACTTCAGATGCGCGTGGTACTGACCGATCATGCCGCAGATCATGCCGTCCGCTTCGCCGAGGCGCACAAGGATCGCGCCGATCAGCGTGTTGAACTTGCGCATTGCAGCCTTCGCCACGTCCGGCGTCACGCCTTCACGCGCACCGAGTTCGTGGTACGCCTGCCAGGATTTCTGATAGCGCGGATCGTCTTCCGGATCGACGATCTCGAAGTCGTCGCCGCACTTGAGCTTCGAGCCCATCTTCTTTAGACGCATCTCGATCACCGACGGACGGCCGACCAGGATCGGCTTGGCGATCTTTTCCAGCAGCACGAATTGCGCGGCGCGCAGCACGCGCTCGTCTTCACCTTCGGCGAACACGATACGCGCCGGCTCCGACTTGGCCGCTGCGAACACCGGACGCATCACCATGCCCGTGCGATACACCGTCGTGCCGAGTTCTTCGCGATACGCGTCCATGTCCTTGATCGGACGGGTCGCGACGCCCGAATCCATTGCCGCTTGCGCGACGGCCGGCGCGATCTTGATGATCAGGCGCGGATCGAACGGTTTCGGAATCAGATACTCGGGACCGAATTCCAGCGAGTGTCCTTCATAGGCCTTCGCGACTTCATCGCCCTGATCGGTTTCTTCGGCCAGCTCGGCGATTGCGCGTACGCAGGCGAGTTTCATTTCTTCCGTGATGGTGGTGGCGCCGACATCCAGCGCGCCACGGAAGATGAACGGGAAACACAGCACGTTGTTGACCTGGTTCGGATAGTCCGAACGGCCGGTCGCGATGATGCAGTCCGGACGCACTTTCTTCGCGTCTTCCGGACGGATTTCCGGTTCCGGGTTCGCCAGCGCGAGAATCAGCGGCTGGGTGCCCATTTCGGCGACCATCTCCGGCTTCAGCACGCCTGCGCTCGAGCAGCCGAGGAACACGTCGGAGCCGCGGATCGCGTCAGCGAGCGTGCGTGCCTCAGTGTTCGCCGCGTAGCGTTCCTTCGACGGATCGAGGTTGCCGCGGCCTTCGTAGATCACGCCCTTGGAGTCGGTGACGAGAATGTTCTTCTTCGACAAGCCCAGGTTCACCAGCAGATCCAGACACGCGATTGCCGCGGCACCGGCGCCCGAACACACCAGCTTCACCTCGTCGAGCTTCTTGCCGACCACTTTCAGGCCGTTCAGGATAGCCGCCGACGCGATGATCGCGGTGCCGTGCTGATCGTCGTGGAAGACCGGAATCTTCATACGTTCGCGCAGCTTCTTCTCGATGTAGAAGCACTCGGGCGCCTTGATGTCTTCAAGGTTGATGCCGCCGAGCGTCGGCTCGAGCATCGCGATCGCTTCGACCAGCTTGTCCGGATCGGACTCGGAGAGTTCGATGTCGAACACGTCGATGCCCGCGAACTTCTTGAAGAGACAGCCCTTGCCTTCCATCACCGGCTTCGCGGCGAGCGGGCCGATGTTGCCGAGACCGAGCACGGCCGTGCCGTTCGTGATCACGCCGACCAGGTTGCCACGCGAGGTGTACTTCTGCGCGTCGAGCGGCTCCTCGTAGATCGCCATACAGGCCGCGGCGACGCCCGGCGAGTACGCCAGCGACAGATCGAGCTGATTCGATAGCGGCTTGGTGGGCGTGACCGAAATCTTGCCGGGTTTCGGATTCTGGTGGTATGCGAGAGCGCTTTGCTTAAGTTGTTCGTCCATTTTTTGGCCTGCGAGACGTAAGAAATTGGGCCCGGCACACCGCACCGTCAGCGTCGCGTGCATCTATCGAATGGATAATCGACCGAGGCGGTTTGCGCATGCGCCGGTTGAGCGCGGCGTCGAACCTCGCCGGAGGACAGGACGATGCGGAGTGCTTCGCGGGTCGGTTAGTGTACACCCCGAATGAGTCGATGCACTGACTGGTTAGCGCTGCTCGCCATCGGCGAAACAGCGCTCGCGCAATGCTGCAGCGCCGCATGCGGCGGCCCTTTCGCGGTTTGTCATGCGCAGGTCACGGACAGGCTGTTTGCGCTCACTCGAGCTCGGCGCCGCGTCGTTCGGGAATCAGAAAGAGTGTCGCGAAGATGTCGAGCAGGTAGATCGACGCAAGCAAAGCCAGCGCCGCGCCGAACGAATAGCGCGCGGCCAGAGCGCCCACCACCACCGGCCCGAAACCGCCCACCGCCCGGCCGATGTTGAACAGCACATTCTGCGCGGTGGCGCGCGCATCGGTTGGATAAAGCTCGGAGATCAGCGCACCGTATCCGCCGATCATGCCGTTGACGAACACGCCCATCGCCGCGCCGCCGATCAAGAGCGCCATCGGCGTGCTCAGGTGAGCGTAGACGAACACCATCACCACGGCGCCCGCCTGGTAGAACAGAAAGGTCGGCTTGCGGCCGAAGCGGTCGGCGGCGATGCCGAACAGCCAGATGCCGCACGCCATGCCCAGAATCGTCGCGGAGGTCCACAGGCCGGATTTGGTCAGCGAATAGCCGAAGGTTTTCGACAGATAGCTCGGCAGCCAGATCATCAGGCCGTAGTAGCCGAAGTTCTGCACTGAACAGAGAATCGCCACGCCGATGCTGGCGCGCGTGGTCCGGCCATCGGCCACCAGCAATTTCAGCGGCAGCTTGCGCATGCCGCGCGCCACGCGCTCGGTGAAGAGCGCCGGTTCCTCGACCTGGCGCCGCACGAAAAACGACACCACCGCCGGCAACAGCCCGAGCGCGAACATGCCTCGCCAACCGATCACCGGCAATAGCAGCGGCGTCAGCAATGCCGCAGCCAACACGCCGAGCTGCCATCCCAAGCCGACGTACGACGAGACGCGCGCCCGCTGTGACGCCGGCCATGCCTCGGCTACGAGCGTCATGCCGATGCCGAATTCGCCGCCGAGGCCGATTCCGGCAATGGTTCGATACGTCAGCAGATCGGCATAACCTTGCGCCAGCGCGCACAAGCCGGTGAACACCGCGAAGATCAGGATCGTCCACGTCAGCATGCGCACACGGCCGAAATAGTCGCTCAGCACGCCGAAAATCAAACCGCCCGCCACTGCGCCGATCAGCGTCCACGTGACGAGCGAGCCGGCCTGCGCGGAGCTCAGATGCAGATCGGCGGCAATCACCGGCAGCATGAAGCCGAGGATCAGCAGATCGAAGCCGTCCATCGCGTAGCCGAGCACCGAGGCGATCAGCGCCCGACCGGCGTAGCCATTTCTCACGGATGCGCGGGGGTCGGTGGTGGAGGAAGCGGTGTTCATTGAAAGCATTCCGTAGGTCGAATGAGCGGCAATGGCGGCAGGCGCCCGAGAAATTCGCGTGAGTGTAAAGGCGCCTCCGACGGCTCACAAGCGAACCAAAAAGCGCTCGTGGATGCGGGCGCCCGATGCGCCCTTCGATGCCCGCCCAAGCCTGCCCGGTGCGCCCGTTATGACCGTCATTCGCCGCGGCCACGCACGACGGGTTCCTCGGAAGGGCCCGTTTCGGGTAAAATGTCGGCCTACGCGCGCAGCAAAAACCGGCCTGCACTCCACTGACCGGCTGCGTATTCCGCCCGGCATGGCGCGGAATACCACGCTTGCTGCGCCACCGGGCCCCGCGCCCGCTTCTCCCCGCTCACACCCAAGGATCCGCCCATGACAGGCTTCGATCGCCAGACGATCTCCGACACGACCGCCAAAATGCTGCTGGAAGTGCAAGCAGTGCACTTCAACGCGGAGAAACCGTACATTTTCACGTCCGGCTGGGCGAGCCCGGTTTATATCGACTGCCGCAAGCTGATCTCGTATCCGCGCGTGCGCCGCGGCCTGATGGAAATGGCAGAGTCCACGATTCTGCGCGACGTCGGATATGAGCAGATCGACGCGGTCGCCGGTGGCGAAACCGCAGGCATCCCGTTCGCGGCATGGCTCTCCGATCGCCTGATGGTGCCGATGCAATACGTGCGCAAGAAGCCGAAGGGTTTTGGCCGTAACGCGCAGATCGAAGGCCTGCTGACTGAAGGTCAACGCGTGCTGCTGGTCGAAGACCTGACCACGGACAGCCGCAGCAAGATCAACTTCATCAACGCGCTGCGCACTGCCGGCGCCACGGTGAACCACTGCTTCGTGCTGTTCCACTACAACATCTTCAAGGAAAGCGTGTCGGTGCTGAAAGACATCGACGTCGATCTGCACGCGCTCGCCACGTGGTGGGACGTGTTGCGCGTCGCGAAGGAAAACAAATACTTCGACACCAAGACGCTCGACGAAGTGGAAAAATTCCTGCACGCACCGGCTGAATGGTCGGCTGCGCACGGCGGCGCAACCTCGACGCCGCAGTAAGCCTCTCCGCCTCGCGCGGATCGAATAAAAAGGGCGCCTGTCTTATCGACAGGCGCCCTTTTCTATTTTTGCCTTAAGCCTCGTATGCGACCTTAAGATGCTCCGCCTGTGTTTTCCGTTGAATGCGACGACAGGTTCAGCAAGCCATTGCTTTGCGCGTACTGGAACAACTCGGAATCGCGCTCGATGCCGAGATTGCGCATAGCGGTGTTCTTTTGCGTGCTGATGGTCTTGATGCTGCGGTTCAGATGCTCCGAGATTTCCTTGATCGTCATGCCCGACACGAACAGACGCACCACTTCCAGTTCGCGTTTCGACAGCATCACTTCGTCGTTCTTGCCACCGGCATTCATGCGCAGTGTGTCGAGCGATGCCTTGACCGACGGGCTCATATATTCGAGGTGGCGGCTGACGTGCTGCACCGCGAGCCCAATGTGGCTGAGATCATCCGACTTGTTGACGACAGACGTCACGCCGAGTTCGCTCAGCCGCTTGAGCAACGCGGCGTTCTCGAGCATCGTCAGGACGACGATGGGAAGGTTGGGGAAATTTCGCCGCAGATAGCCGATCAGCGGCAAACCATCGCCGTACTGACCGCCTGGCATCGCCAGATCCGTGACGAGCACGTCGCAGGCAATGGTTTGCAGCACCTTGATCAATTCCGTTGACTGTCGCGCACGCGCGACGACCTGCAGACCGGGAAACTTGAGCAAAGCCTGTTCGGCGCCGAACAGAATAACCGGATGGTCATCAGCGACCACGACCCTGACTGGATCTTGCATTGCCCTCCCCTCGACAGATAAACCACTCTGCAAAACTTCCGACATGTCTTATGTATTCTAGCTACTGAAACGGGTGAGGACGCGGTCTATCTCCGCGGGCAATTCCTCTGACTATAGCCGATTCCGGTGCGCAAATTCCAGCGGACCACAACAATGATGTGTCGTAGAGCTAATGTTAGACTTGAATCGACCTTGAGGCACAAAATAGGGACAATAACCATCGCGAGGACAACCGCCTCGCGCCCTCACAGGAGAACCGGCACATGCGCTCGCGTTGCCTGGTTGTTTCGATTGCTTCGCCGTTCCGCCGTCTGCCGTCGTTCCCCTGCGCCATGCTGGGCCTCGCCCTCCTGGCCGCTCACGGACCACACGCCCTCGCCGAAGGCGCGTTCGCACTAACCAGCGCCAGCTTCCGTGCGGGCGGCACCGTGGCGGACGCTCAGGTTTTCAATCAGGACGACTGCAAAGGCGGCAACCGCTCACCGCAACTTTCGTGGCACGACGCGCCGCCCGGCACGCGCAGCTTCGCGGTCACCATGTTCGATCAGGATGCGCCGGGCCGCGGCTGGTGGCACTGGTCAGTGGCGGGCATTCCGGCCACGGTCAGCAGCTTGCCGGAAAATGCGAGCTCTTCTGGCTTCCTCAGCAAACTCGGTGCGGTCGAAGCGCGAAACGACTTCGATACCGACGGCTATGGCGGCCCCTGTCCGCCGCCAGGCAAACCGCATCGCTACATCGTCACCGTTTATGCGCTCAGCACCGCGGACCTGCGCCTCGCGCAAGGCCGTCCCGCGCTGATGTTCGATCATGAGATCGGCACCGCCACGCTCGGCTTTGCGCGAATGGTGGTCAATTACGGGCGCTAGCGCGTATCGAAGCGCCTCACGTGCAAGCGGCACTGCCAAGGCCGCCGACGCAAGCCGAGGCTGGCGTACGGATTGCGTCGCATTGCCGCCCACGCGGAAATTCTGTCATCCGCGCACGCTAATGTGCAGTCCGGCGGTGTGCGCCACGCTTGCCGCTGCCGCGCCGCCGCAGATGCGCACCATTGTCGTGCCCGACCCATCGTCTTTTCACTTTGCTGGAGTTTGTCATGTCGAAAATCGTCATCGTTTATCACAGCGGCTACGGCCACACGAAGAAAGCCGCTGAGTCCGTGCTGGCGGGTGCCCTCGAAGCCGGCGCGGACGCGAAACTGATGCCGGTCGGCGAGGTCGACGATGCAGCCTGGGCCGAACTGGCGGCCGCCGACGCCATCATCTTCGGTGCGCCGACCTACATGGGCGGCCCCTCCGCAGACTTCAAAAAATTCGCCGATGCGAGCTCGAAGCCGTGGCTCGAGCAGGCGTGGAAGGACAAGATCGCGGCCGGCTTCACCAACTCCGCGACCATGAACGGCGACAAGTTCTCGACGATCCAGTACTTCGTCACGCTGGCCATGCAGCACGGCATGATCTGGGCGGGCACCGGCATGATGCCGTCCAACACCAAGGCGGCGACCCGCAACGACCTGAACTACGTCGGTGGCTCTACCGGCGTGCTCACGCAGTCGCCGGCCGATGCCTCGCCGGAAGAAGCACCGCCCCCCGGCGATCTGGAAACAGCGCGGCTGTTCGGCGCACGCGTAGCCGCGGTCACGGCGCGCTGGACCGCCGCGGCCCGCTGATACACGCACTGCCACGATCCGGCCGGCATCGGCGTGCATCTGCCGCATAACGGGTCACGCCGATGTCATGTTCGGCGCGCATCGTCGTTTTTTCACCCCCTTTTGCACGTGCGGCGCCATCAGGTCTTAAAATGACGTTCCGGCGCGGCGTCGCGCCCCGTTTCCAGCAAGCCAGTGAGATCGAGATGAGCACGAAAGTTTTTGTCGACGGACAGGAAGGCACGACCGGCCTGAAGATTTTTGAGTACCTGTCGCAGCGCGCCGACGTTGAGATCCTGCGTATCGAAGAAGCCAAGCGCAAAGACCTCGAAGAACGCCGTCGTCTCATCAACGCGTCGGACGTCACGTTCCTGTGTCTGCCCGATGTCGCCTCGCGCGAATCCGCTTCGCTGGTCGAAAACGATCACACCGTACTGATCGATGCCAGCACCGCGTTCCGCACGTCCGCCGACTGGGCCTACGGCCTGCCCGAACTGGCCCGCTCGCAACGCGAGCGTCTGCGCTCGGCGAAACGCATTGCCGTGCCGGGCTGCCATGCATCGGCCTTCGTGCTCGCCATGCGTCCGCTGGTCGAAGCAGGCGTGGTGGCGCCCGAGTTCGCGGCGCACGCTTACTCGATCACCGGCTATAGCGGCGGCGGCAAGAAAATGATTGCCGACTACGAAGCCGGCGGCAACGACAAGCTCAAGAGCCCGCGTCCGTACGCGCTCGGTCTCACGCACAAGCATCTGCCGGAAATGGCCGCGCATACGGGCCTGAAGTCAGCGCCGATCTTTACGCCGATCGTCGGCGACTTCTACAAGGGTCTCGCGGTCACCACCTTCTTCTCGCCGAACCAGTTGGCGAAGAAGGCCACGCCGCAAGACGTGCAGGCGCTGTTCGCCGAGTACTACGCGGGCGAGGCGTTCGTGCATGTCGCACCGTTCGACGCGGAAGCGAACCTCGACAGCGGCTTCTTCGACGTGCAGGCAAACAACGACACGAACCGCGTCGACCTGTTCGTGTTCGGCAACGAAGAGCGCTTCGTGACCGTCGCGCGTCTGGACAACCTGGGCAAGGGCGCGTCGGGCGCGGCGATCCAGTGCATGAACCTCGCGATCGGTGCCACTGAAGAAAGCGGCTTGAAACGTTAATCAAGTTCGAAATTACGGACGGTAATTCACCGTCAATATATTGAAAGGCCGGTCTGCAAAGACCGGCCTTTTTGTTTTAAAAGTCCGCCATTCAAAATTCCCTATTCGCGTTTAATCAGTAGTAGCCCGTATTTCCTAAAAAATAAAAATCGGACCACTCAAAATCTGCCGGTAATTCATTCCTGATATCGACGCATAGCGCATAGTTTTCCGCATAGGGAAATTCCTGATTTTTTCGCGAACGGTCGTTCGCAGATGATAGAGCCATTTTGCTAAGAGGCTTACCTGGCAAGGGAGTGCGGCGAAGCAACGATGCCGCCTTCCAGGCGAAAAATCGTTTTTTGTTTAAAAGACCCGCAGATGTCCACGCGGCGCGCGCGCAGCAAAAAATGCGCTGTTTGAATCGGTCTTTTTAGACGGCTCATTCAATTGACAGCCATTATCCGCGCAGCGAAATTAGCTCGCACAATTACATGAAGGGAGACAGCTGCATGTCGCACGCCATTACTCGAGGCCTCGCGATGGCCATTGCCACGGCCCCATTCCTGATCGCTTGCGGCGGTGGCAAGGCCGACAATCCAAGCGCGATCAACGCACCGCAATGTTCCGGCGCGAGCTGCGGCGTGCAAGGCCCGCCCGCCTCGGGCGCCGGCGCGGCGGCGTTGTGCCCGGCAACTGCCGACATCGTCAAGAGCACCTTCCTCGGTGGCGCGGGGAGCGGCGAAGTGGTGCAGCTGAACATCGACGCGACGGCGATGACCTACACGCTGAAGTGGCTCAAATCGCCGATCCCGCTGACCAGCGCCGACGTCACGATCACGCGCGAAGGCACGCAGATCACCGGTGCGGTGATTCATCCGCCGACCGGCACGCTGCCCACCGCCGAGCAAACACGTTGCGCGTTCATTCTCGGCAAAGGTACCGGCACCGCGCCTGCCAACGGCACGACCTACACGACACCCGATTTCGTCAACAACCCGAACCCGCCGATGATCCTGGTCGGCCAGGGCGTGGCCGGCGGTGGCATTCCGGGCGCGACCGTCGAGTACGACGGGCTGACCATCATTCCGGGCATCATCGATCACGTTGGCGCAGTGCCGAACCGGCATTTCGATTTCTATCCGTTCCTGGGCTTTGCCAGCACGACGAACGACGTCACCAAGCTGGCCGGCACCTACAACGGTCTCCTGTATCACCTGGTGCCGTCCGGCTCGTACGCGGCGACCGCTACCAACACGGTCGAAACCTTCGACGCGGCCGGCAACTGCACGGGCTCCAATCCAGCGAACGCGGCCTTTCCGCCGAGTTCAAGCGGCTGCCTGACGACGGGCACGGCGTGGACCGCCAACAGCAGCGGCTACTTCGACAGCCAGAATGCGCCGCAGATCGGCACGCAGCTCAAACTGCCGCCGCTGAATCAGCCGAGCGGCGTGTCCGCGCAGGCACACATGATTCTCGGCCAGGTCAACGGCGCAACGGTGCCGCTCGTGATCCGCACGGGCTCCGTGAATCTGGGCACGGCAGTGTTGCTCCACTCCGACGCCAAAGTCGACGACGAGTCCGGTATCGCGATGCTCGCCGCTGCCACACCGCTTGCCTCCGGCGGCTTCGACGGCGGCTACGTGGGCGCCGACTCCAACTTCAAGTACACCGCGGCGTTGATCCAGGGCGGCGTCGGCACCTTCATCAATCCGTCGACGTCCGCAGGGGAAGACGGCTTCGGCCTGGGCTACGCGTTGCCGAGCCCAGGACTGGTCGGGGTCCAGCAGGCCAACGGCCAGAAAGGCCTCGCGATCGCTTCGGGTGGCCTGTACGCGATCGAGATTCAAGGCACCGTCAACGGCGGCGTCGCGCCGACGTCGCAACTCAGCAGCACGGCTTCGAGCGCGCCGTACTTCGGCATTGGAGCGCAAATCAGCAAGTAAGGCACGCAAGTAAGCCAGACAACCAAGCCACAGCGGACCGGCAGTGGGCAGTACGAGAGACAAATAGCAAAAAGGTGGCGGGACTGGGAGCCGGCCACACACAACGAGAAAATTCTGGAGGCGGTATGAAATGGAGAATCCTTTCGGTGCTCACTCTTGCTGCACCGTTGCTGGGGGCGTGCGGTGGTGGCGGCGGAGGCGACGGGCCCGTGACGGAAGTGCGTCTGTGTCCGGCGTCGCTGGACTACAGCACGGTATTCACGGGCGGCGGCGGTGACGGCGAACTGGTCAAGCTGCAACTCGATACGACCAAGATGACCTGGCAGGTCAATTACATCGAGTCGCCGATCCCCGCGACCACCGGCACCGTCGTCCCGACGCGCGCGAGCCAGACCGCCAGCGGCACGCTGACTCAGGAAACCCAGCTGCCGACCAACAAACTCAACCAGTGCGCGTTCCGCCTGAATGGCGCGAGCCTCGATCCGAATCGTCCGGCGCGGATTTTCGTCGGCGAAGGGGTGGCGGGCGGCACGATCCCCGGCGCGGAAATTTCGTTCGGCGGGATTCTCGGCGTGGGCGCCGTGCCGGATACCAAATTCCCGTACTACCCGTTCATCGGTTTTTCGTCGATTGAAACGAATCTCGCGAACGTGGCCGGCACCTACAACCAGCTCGGCTATCACCAGGTGCCGTCGCAAAACTTCGCGCCGGTCGCGGTCGATTCGAAGATCACGATCAACGCGGACGGCACGTGGACCGAGTGCGACAACTCCGGGGTCAACGCGGGCAAGTGTCAACAGCCGGGCGGCAACTTCGCGCAGTCGGCGGACGGCAGCGGCGCGTTCCAGACCAACAACTTCCTGGGCCAGGCCAAGCCGACGCTCGCGACGACCCCGGAAGCGCGCGGCTACATGATCGTCGGCAAGCTGCGTAACCAGCTGGTGCCGATCCTGGTGCGAACGGGCGCGGCGAACTCGTCGGTGACCGTGCCGCAAAACGGCGCGCTCGGACCCTACGCCGACGACGAATCCGGCATCTCGATTCTGGCGCCGCAGAGCGCGATCACGGTGAACTCGCAGAACGGTGAGTACATCGGCGTGGATAGCCAGTTCGACTACCGCACCACCGCGCTCGACGGTGCTGAGGCCACGCTGCTGGATCCGTTCAATGCATCGCAGGCATCGCTGGCGACGCCGCTGAATCTGGACTTCACGCAAGCGGTTCCGGGCGTGGTGAGGACGACGCAAGTCGGTGCCTCCACCGGCACTACGCCGACCGGAAAGATGATCTTCACGGGTGGTGTGTTCGGCTATCTCGATCTGACCAACGCGGCCTCGCCGTACTTCACGATCGGCGCCTTCGTCCAGTAACGGACTCAGCACGCGCCGCCAATCCGCAACGTGGCGTTCGCGTCCCGGCTGCCGCGCAGCGCAACCGCGCGGCGGCCGGCGCCCAACGAATATGCAGCGCGCCGGCGCGGTCGCCAACCCGCCGCCGCTTGCCGCGCGCGATGAGTTTCAGCGCGCCTCAGGAGGAACAAGATGAAAAAAATCTATCTCGCGTTACTGGCCGCCTGCCTGTCAGCCGGTGCGCACGCCCAGCAAGCGGGCGACAACGTCGCAGCGCTCGGCTGGTTCCACGTGATGCCGCAGGATTCGAGCACGCCGCTCACCACCCATGTCGCGCCGACGCCGATCAACACACCGCTGCGTCTACCGAGTTCATTCACCTCGGCTGGCACGAGCTTGTCGACCAGTAACGCCGACACCGTCGGCCTGGTGTTCAGCCATTACCTCACCGATCACATCGCCGTGACGACGGTGGCAGGCGTGCCGCCGGTCTTCAAGATCTACGGGCACGGCACCATCAAGCCGCCGGGACCGGCCGGCGCGCTCGGCCAGCAGGATCTGGGCGATCCGCAAGCCAACCCGATCGTGAAAAGCGTGCGCCAGTGGAGCCCGGCGCTGCTGTTCCAGTACTACTTCAATGCGCCGACGGCGAAATTCCGGCCGTTTGTCGGCATCGGCGTGTCGTACAACTGGTTCTCCGACATTCAGTTGAGCCCGAATTTCGTGACATCGACGCAAAACAATCTCGGCGCCGTGCTGGCCGCCGGCGCGGGCAAGCCGGGGCAGACGCAGGTGTCGGCGAAAGCGTCGTCGTCGTGGGCGCCGGTGTTTAACGCGGGCCTCGTGTACAACATCACCGAGCACTGGGGCCTTCTGGCGTCGGTCACCTACATTCCGCTGAAGACGACCTCGTCGGTCATCATCAAGGCGGCGGACGGCACGGAGCTGGGTGTGTCGAAGGCGGACCTGAAGGCCGACCCGATCATTTCGTTCCTCGCCGTCTCGTACAAGTTCTGAGTTCGGTCCTGACGCAACAAAGCCGGCTGACCCTTGCGCAGGGCAGCCGGCTTTGTCTTGTATGGGACGCTGGAAATTCAGGGCAAAAAAAAGCCCGCCTATGTGGGCGGGCTGAATCCATATCAGAGGAGACATGGAGGAGACAAGACAAACTATAGCAAACGGCTTGGTGCGGCGCAACATGCAAATTAGGGTAGACCCTCGGCGTTGTAAATGCGCAACACTCCGCAAGATGTCTTGCCGCAGCCGTTGACCAACGGCTGCGCCTTGCGCCTAGTGCCGCACCAGCGCCATCATCGCGCCGAAGCCGACGAACACGCCCCCCGTCAGACGATTGAACATGCGGGCGACGCTGTGGCTCTTCAACTTCGCGCCGATTCGCGTGCCGAAACCCGCGTACACCAGATACCAGCTCACCTCGATCACGGCGAAAGTAGCGACGAGCACGCCGAACTGCGGCAGCTTGGGCTGCGCGGCGTCGATGAATTGCGGCAGCAGCGCCGCGGCGAACAGAATCGCCTTCGGATTGCTGCCCGCGACGAGAAAGCCGTTGCGGAACAGCGCGAAGCGCGAGCGCGCGGGCTTGACGGCCAGTTCGTCGGCATCGCCGGCGGCCGCTTCGTCAGCCGGCGCGCGCCACGCCTTGATGCCGAGATACACGAGGTACGCCGCGCCGATCATCCGCAGCGCGTTGAACATGGCCGGCCACGCCTCGAGAAACACGCCGAGGCCCGCCGCCGACGCCGCCAGCATCAGCACCAGCGCCGACAGGCAACCCGCCATGGTCGCGCTGGAGCGGCGCAAGCCGTGCTGGGCGCCGTGCGTCATCACGAGCAGCATGTTCGGACCGGGAATCGCGGAAACGACGAAGACAGTGGCGACGAACAGCCACCAGGTATGCAGACTCATGGGAATCAGGGCGGATAAAGGATCGGGCGGCTATTATGCCCGCCCGCGCCCGTCAGTGCCGTTCTTCAGTGGCTCTTCAGGGCCTGTCAATTGCTCTTAGCGCCCGGCTCGCCGCGCGGCGACCTGGCCCAGCACCGCGAAATCCTTCTCGCCGTCGCCGTGAGCCATGGCCTCGAGCAGGCTGTCGCGCACCACGCTAGCAATCGGCAGCGGCGTCGTGACGGCGTCGGCCGCGGCCAGCGCGAGCCGAATGTCTTTCAGGCCGAGACGCGCCTTGAACAGCGCCGGCTCGTAGCGCTGCTCCGCGATCAGCTTGCCGTAGCCGGAGTAGACCGGTCCCGGAAACAAGCCGCTCGTGATCACGTCGAGGAAATCCTGCATGGCGAGACCGTGTCCGGTCACCAGTGTGGCCGCTTCGCCGAGCGTCTCGACTGCCGCGCCGAGCATGAAGTTGGCGGCGAGCTTCATGACGTTCGCCTGCTGCGGGAGCGAACCGATGCGCCAGGTCTTCTGGCCGATCGCGTCGAAAATCGGCTGGACGCGGTCGATCGATTCGGCTGGGCCGCCTGCGACAATGGTGAGCTTTCCCGCCGCCGCGACATCGGGCCGGCCCATCACCGGCGCGGCGACGTAGTTGACGCCGCGCGACGCGTGCGCCGTCGCCAGTTCCTCGGCCAGCGCCACCGAGATCGTCGCCATGTTCACGTGGATCAGCCCGCGCGGAGCGTGTTCCAGCAGCGAAGCGGTGATGACCTCGCGCAAAGCGCTATCGTCGGCGAGCATCGAGAACACGGCGTCGCCCGCAAACGCTTCGGCCGGCGTCGCGACGACCCGCGCGCCTGCGTCGGCGAGCGGTTGCGCGCGCTCCGGTGAGCGGTTCCACACGCGCACCTGATGCCCGGCTTTCAAAATGTTTGCAACCATCGCGGCACCCATCTCGCCGAGACCGATAAAACCGATGTCCATCTGTCGCTCCGTCTTCTAAAGAACTGGAAGTAAAACACACCCATGCGACACGTGCAGGACAGCGCGCAAAGAAACACGGTGCGATACTGCGGTGATGGTGACCGCGACATTCCGCTTCTACGAGGAGCTGAACGATTTTCTCGCCCGGCCGCTGCGCCGGCGCGCGTTCAGCTACGCCTGCGCGCCGGGCGCCACCGCGAAGCACATGATCGAAGCGCTCGGCGTGCCGCATACCGAGGTCGAGCTGATTCTGGTCAACGGCGAGTCGGTCGGTTTCAATCATCCCCTCGCGGACGGCGATCGCATCGCCGTCTATCCGAAGTTTGAAGCGCTCGACATCCAGCCACTCCTGCGTGTGCGCGAGCGGCCGCTGCGGGTGGTGCGTTTCATCGCCGACGCGCATCTGGGCGGCCTCGCGCCACTTCTACGGCTAGCCGGCTTCGATACGCTGTACGACAACCACTTTCCCGATGCCGACATCGAAGCGCTCGCCGCCGAGCAGCAGCGCATCGTCCTGACACGCGACCGCGAGCTGTTGAAACGCCGCAGCATCACGCATGGCTGCTACGTCCGCACGCTCAGGCCGCGCGAACAATTGCGCGAAGTATTTGAACGACTCGATCTGGCGGGCAGCGCGCAACCGTTCCGCTTGTGTCTGATGTGCAATGTGCCGCTGCGGCGCATCCCCAAAGAGGAAGTCGGCACACGCGCGCCCGACGGTGTGCTGGAACGGCATGCCCAGTTCGTCACCTGCGACGTGTGTCGCCGCGTGTTCTGGGAAGGCACGCATTGGCAAAGAATGCGCGCACTGATGGACAGCGTGGCCGCCGCGCCGGGACGGTCCGAGTGAGCTTCGATTCAGAGTCATCCCGGTTCGCATTGCACGTGGCAAACCACGCGCGCGGAAGCTGAACGCCATGCGTTCGCGCGACGCTCGGCGCGATGCGTACAATGCGGGATTACTTATCTGGCAGAGGCCTTCCGTATGGCGATGAAAAAAACCGACCTTGAAAAGAGCAAGGCACTCAAGCTGAACAACGCAATGAAGCTGTCGACCGCCGACCGTTTCGGCAAAGCCGCCGCAGCCGAGCCGAAGCTCGATCGTCGCGAACAGCGCAAGCTCGACCAGGCGCAGGGCCTCGTCGCGTTTGCCTGCAAGCTGAACGGTGATCTGGTGACCGAACTGAAAGAGCGCGCCGCGACCCATCCCGAAGGGATGAGCGGTTTGCTCAACGAAGTCATCAAGCGCGGCCTTGCCGGCTAATCGCCGCAAAAAACCCGCCCAGAATGCAAAAAGGCCAGAGCTCATGCTCTGGCCTTTTTGCTTGCGACGCCTTCATCCGAATCGCGCTGCATTAGCCGGCTAGCGGCGCCGTGCAGTCGACCCGGCGAAGCTGGCCCGAAGAATCGGGCGACAGCTTAGTTTTGCGTGCCCTTGTCGTTCGTGCCAGCTGCCGAAGCAGCTGCCGAAACCGGAGCGCGCTTACCGTGCGTCGTCAGCTTCTTGACGTGATGCTTCTTCGGCGCGCTTGCTGCAGCAGCCGGCGCTGCGTCCGACGCTTGTGCGAAAGCTTGAACAGAAACCAGCGCGATCGAAGCGGCTGCGAGCGAGACGATAACTTTTTTCATGTGTTGTTCCCCAAACCTGGACGACTGAGTCAATGTGAATGAATAAGCTGCACGGTGAAGCAGACAGGGCTTGAGGCGCCTTCCCGCTCCCCGCGGGAGAGTATTACCCAGTGTAGGCGGTTTGTCATGCCCAAAACTCGATATGTATTTTCCGGGAGACAGCTTTGCTTTCGACCCGCTTTCACTCGTTAAGCATCCCGTACCAGGGGATTCACCTAGACCGTGTCAAACGAGGTTGCGCAGCAGGCTGGCGTTCTCCAAAAGGGTCGGCAACACCCGGTGCAGCGCGGCATTGGCCGACTCCTGCCCGATCGGCATGCTGACGCTGATCGCCGCCACGACCGAACCATGCCGGTCGCGCAGCGGCACCGCGACGCCGCGCACGCCCAACTCCAGTTGCTGATCCGTGACCACGTAGCCATTGCGGCGAATTTCGCCGAGTACTTCGCGCAGCTGTTCGATCGTCGAGTAGGTGTGGGGCGTGAACACCTTGATCGGATACGACGCCAGCCACTGCTCGATGTTCTCCGGCGCCTGGAACGCCAGCAGGACCAGTCCCGCCGACGACAACGGCGCGGGCGCGCGCGAGCCGAGCACGAAACCGACCGCCATCGCCCGGTTCACGCCGTTGCGCGCCACGTACACCACATCGTGTTCGGCGAGGATCGCGACCAACGCGGTTTCCTGCACGGTCGCGGTAATGCGCTGGAGGAACGGCTGCACGGTGCGCGGCAAGCGCGCCGAATCCAGATACGACTGGCCGAGCCGCAAGACACGCGGCGCGAGCCAGAACAGCTTGCCGTCGGTATCCACGTAGCCGAGTTCACGCAGCGTCAGCAGATAACGGCGCGCCGCCGTGCGTGACAGACGCGCGCGGCCGGCGACCATGGTGGGCGTCATGCGCGCGTGCTCTTCGTCGAATGCTTCGATGATCGCCAGCGCTTTCGCGGCGCCGGCGATCCAGTCTTTCTCGTCCATTGCGTTTGCCTGAAAATCGGCCGGTCGTTGGGTCAGTCGTGTCCGAGGTCCGTGGCCGACTGGCGCGATTATCGCGCGAGTCGGCTAGAGAACGAACCGCCATGAGCGGATTCAATCATTTGAGGGCTCAGCGCATCTGCTCGGCGACGCGGTGTGACTCGGCGCACTGCCGATATCAGGCTCTCCCGCCAGCCCTTGAACCGCAGTTTGTCATGCGACGATCCCGAGTACCTTGAGAAGACGTCGAAGCGGCATGCCGACATTTCGGATTCCCGATCGACGCACCGCTCAATAGCGCGATCAATAGCGATAAGTCAGTGCCGTAATCGCGAAGTAGTTATTCTTCGACTGCACGATCGGGCTGTTCGCCGAAGCGCCGAGAAGCCGCGTCATGCCGCCAACTCGCGCTGCGCAAAGACGTGCGCGAACTCGATGAACTGGTCACCGAATTGCTGACTTTGAGCCGTCTGGAACAAGGTGCGGGACATCTAATGCTGATGCGCGTGTCGGTGGATGAACTGCTCGATAGCGTGGCCGCGAGCCATGTGCAACGATGTCGTCGACCGCTCGCTGACGCTTTCGGTTTCCACGGGCGGGGCGGCGGTTGCGCAGGCGCCCACGTATCATGTCTGCGATCCCAAGCTGGTCGCGCGTGCGCTGCTGAATCTGATCCGCAACAGAACGCGCTATGCAAAGCGGGCGATTTCGCTGGGCGCGGAAGTCGATGGGACGGGCACGCTGGTGCTGACCGTCGACGATGACGGTCCCGGCATTCCGCTCGCTGATCGTGACCGTGTGTTCGAGCCGTTTCATCGACTTGATTCGAGCCGTGACCGGCATACCGGCGGGTTCGGCCTCGGCCTCGGCCTTGCGATCGTGCGGCGTGTGGCGCTGGTCCATGGCGGAGACGTGCGGCTCGAGTCGGCCGCCTCAGGCGGCGCACGCTTCGTGATGACGCTGCCGGCGTTGACGTTGCCGGCGAACGCGACCTCTAGCTAGCCAGCGCCGCGCCTCTGCCCGGCCACGAGCAACTTGTCACACAACAACCGAATTAGACAGACCACCTTTGAAAAACGAAACCCGCCAACACCTGCGCGCCAATGTCCTGATGCTGATCGCCGCGATGATCTGGGGCTCCGCGTTCGTCGCGCAACGCTTGAGTCTCGACGCGATCGGACCGTTTCTGTTCACCGGCCTGCGCTTCCTGCTAGGCGCGCTGGTCGTGCTGACGCTGATCGTTTGCGTGCGGCGCTCCGCGCTGGCTGAACTGTCGAAGCGCGAACCCGGCGGCGCACGCGAGCTGCTCGGCGCCGGCGCGCTGCTCGGCGTGGTGCTGGCCGCCTCGATTTCATTGCAGCAGATCGGCCTGCAATACACAAAGGTCGCCAACGCGGGTTTCATCAGTTCGCTGTACGTAGTGATCGTGCCGCTGCTGGGCGTGCTATTCAAACATCGCACGGGGATCGGCACGTGGCACGGTGCGGCGCTCGCGGCCGTCGGCATGTATTTCCTGAGTGTCAACGAGCACTTTTCGATGCTGTATGGCGACTGGTATCAGCTCGCCGGCGCGCTCGTGATCTCCATTCAGATGATGCTAGTCGGACGTTTCGCGCTGCGCCACGACACGCTGATGCTCGCGCTCGTGCAGTTCGTGACGTGCGGACTCGCGTGCCTTGTTGTCGGTCTCGCCGTCGAACCGTTCAGCCTCGCGGTGATTGCGCGCGCCGCGCCGACCATCCTGTACGGCGGGGCGCTGTCAGTCGGTATCGCCTACACGATTCAGGTGGTCGCGCAAAAACACGCGGCGCCGTCGCACGCGGCGGTGATCTTCAGCATGGAAGGTGTGTTCGCCGCGCTTGCGGCCTGGCTCGTGCTCGGCGAGACACTGTCGGCGCGCGCGCTGTTCGGATGCGCGCTGATGCTCGCGGGTTTGATCGTGTGTCAGGTGATGCCGGCGTGGCAACGCGGCCGTGAACGCGTGACTCGCGCGTCGTCTTGAGGATGCAGCCAGCCACCCCATTCGACGCCAAAGCGGGCGAGATATTTGCGCAGGCGTTCGGCGTCGTTGGGTTGCTTGCTGCCCTCAGGCCGCCCGCGGATGCGCAAACAAAGCGGGCGTATCGGCGGTTGGCGGAAACACGCACCAGCAGCCGTCGTCGTGACGAAAGAAGAACAACCCGCGCGAGCCCCTCTCGAGCGAAGTCTCGACGCGCACATAACGCCGCCCTCCGAGGCGAGTGCGGCTGAATTCGGTGACGTGAACCGGCGCCGAAGGCTCCGGAGCAAGCCATTTCTCAACCAGAAACCGCAGCGACTGTTCGCTTGCCGTTCTCATGATCCACTCCGGGCCGGCTTGTCCTGGTGCGCGTCGCGCGTGGCGTCGCTATTCTCGTCGCTGTCGGCGAGGTCCGCTTCGTGTTCAGCGGATGCGTGCGCGATGGCCCGATTGGTGGCTGCCGCCCGCAGCGTGCTGCAATGGGTGGCATGTCGGATATCCGAGAGAAGACGGACAAGCTGTCGAGCTGTTCTGCGTTTCATTCCACACCCCCGCACTGCACCAATAACCTCAGAAAACACTTTAACTCTATGCCTGGATCGGGCGTTGCCGAAATGGTTTTGACTAAATAGCAACAGTTGCGCTTGCAAAAAGAGAGACGCAATCTTTGTACCGTCCGTCTTCAATGTGCGCGTCTGGCAGGCAGCGGTCTGTACGGTGGCGAGCGCTTGGGTAACTTGAAAAACTTGCCCGGCAACGGTTGGAGAAACGACTGCCAATGCGAGTTATCCACAATTCCCTATGAATAACTTCGGGATAGCGCATGGAACAGGCTGTGTGCGGAATCTTGATAAGACGGCGCGTCAGGCAAGCCCCGTCAAAGTTATCCCGGTTTGGTAGTTTTTCTACAGACGTGTTCCGCAGGGTTACCAAGTTTGCATGGCGTTGATGTGACGGAAGATTCGGGAGTTATCCACAGAAGGGGTTAACCCTTGTTAACTATTACTACATATATATACGTATGAAGTAAAAGACATAGGATAAGTAATGCTTCGCGATGAGATTGAAGGCTGATCAGGTCTTGACCAGCCTCGACACGCGAACGCCCGCGGACGGGTCAGGGCGCTACGCCGACTCCGCTCGCCGGCTGCACGGACGCCGCCTTGCCGATGGCATCGGGCATCTCGGGAACGGGCACTGGAGCCGTCACTTCGACTGGCACCGGCAGCAGGCGCGTCTCGATGCGGTTATTGGCGACCGGCTGCGTGCGCACCACCGTCTGCAGATAATGATCGACGAGCCCGAAGAAGCGGTCGTAGAACTTGCCCGACGGAATGGTCTCGCTCGAAATCTTGACCATTGCATCGCTGTTCGAACGGATCGGCAATGACAGCGACCCCAGCACGCTCAGTCCGACGCTTGCCGACGTGTCGCTTTTCTTCAGCGCAAAGCCGTTCTGCACCGCATTGACATAGACGATGCTGGTATCGCTCGCTTCTTCTCCCGGCGTACAGACCACGTGAAATTCGACGACCACATGCGTGTCGCCCGTCGGCTGGAAGTTCTTGGTGCCGTCGACGGTATCGTTGCGGGTCATCGTCGTCAGATAGCCCTGGCTCAAGAGCGCCCGGCGCGCGGCCTCGCAGCTATCCGTGGTGCTCGAATTGAAATTGCGTGCGTACGGGCTCGCGCCGGTTTCGAACAATTCCTGCTGGAATTTCGGCTGCGGCGTGCTGCTACAGGCGGCAAGGGTCAGCAGGCCGGCAAACGCGGCGGCTGTGGATCTGGAAAACGAGGTCAACATGGTCGATCGGAAGAGACGCTGCGTCAGCGCGAATGGGAATGCATTGTAGAGCGGTTGCCCTCTCTGCGTAAAAAGGGCGCAACGTGGCGTCTTACGGGACGTGACAATGCATGACCGCGGCTGCGGCTCTGCGGTAGGAAAAGAGACGAATGTCGCTTAGTGTGACGTCGCGGGAAGTCCCGTCGCCGACGTCGCCGCGCCGTTCAATCCGGCGGCATTGACGGCCGGGACGGTGAACGTATCGGCCCAGTTGCCCGGTGCCGCGCAACGGTCAGACGCAGGCCGTGCCGCGCACATGCCGGCCTGCACATCCGATTGTTGCGCAGCGTCTTGCGATGGCGCGACCGCTGCGAAGTCTCCGACGCGCAAGCTCACCTTCTGCGCGTACGCTTGCGATCCGCCGTAGCTCTTGAGCGCGGCGTTCATATCGCCGTTGGCCGAACGCATGTAGCCGTACAGAATCGCCGAGCCCACTTCGATATTCGCGGTTGGCTCGGTGAGGTCCTTGACGTTCCTCAGCAGTCCGCGATGGGCGCCGGGCACGACTTGCATCAGCCCGGTCGCGCCGTTAGCGCCCTTGGCCTTTTCCTTGAAGCGGGATTCGATCGAGATGATCGCCAGCAGGAGCGCCGGCGGGAGGGAATATTTCGAAGCGGCCGATTGCACCGCGTCGGAAATCTTTTGAGCCTTTTCCTTTGCCAGACCGAATTTTTGCGTCAGGTACGCGGACATCCGGTCGGTGTTTTCGTCGGCCGTCGCGGTCTGCATCAGGCCGAGCGAAAGCACCATCAGGCAAAGTAACCGGCTCATAGCGGAGGACGGGAAAGAAAAGGGAATCCGGCCATTATAGCTCTGCCCCCAAATTAGACCCAGAACGAACCGAAATTCGTCTGAAGTATCGTGGCTGGTGGGCTTCTTTCGCATGTCAGTGTGACGGCTTCGGCTTCAGCACGTAGTCGTCGTTCAGCGTCGCCAGGAAAACGGCGACGTCGTCGATATCGCGCTCCGACCAGACCCGACGCTCACCGGCATTGCGTGTGAGCGGTTCGTCGGTCGGGTCGACGTTGACGTGCCGCGCGGCCGGTTAATCGTTGAATTTGTCGACCTTGCCTCGCCCGCAAATCTGGATTGCGTGGCACGCCGAGCGCCTGGAAGTTGAAATCCGTGAATAGCGGATGAGAGCCGTCGACGCCCACCTGATCGATATGGCAGGTGGAGGAATTGCCGCCCGCCGGATTGTCGACCAGTTTTTCCCTCTCAACTCTTGTGCCGTTAGTTGCGATTTATCGTCCAACTAGTAGTCGGACTTGCTTGTGTACGGATGAAATCCCGGATCGTCGAACGCGAACCGTTCGATCGCATACGTGGCGTGCATGGAGGCTTTGGCGCGTTCGACGAAGATGTTCTCACCGAAGACTTCCTTGAAGCGCGCCGCGTACGGCGTCCGCTCCAGTTTCGCGAGCACGGCCGCTGGATCCTTGTCGGCCCGTTCGGATTGAACAGCGCGAAACTCGCCTGATCGTGCGGACGGCTAAAGCGGCCATCACAACCGACACCGCCCACCGGGCGCGTTTCCCGTTTCGCTCAGACGCTCGATCATGCTCGCCGCCTGCGTGTGACTCCACATCGGCGTGCGGTTCAGCACGTAGCGCAGGCCCGGCACGGCGCGCTTGCCTTGCGAACGCATATGCCACCCTACCCAACTGTGCCGCGACGCCGTTGGGCGGCCCGTACACGTGCGACGGGCACTCTCACGCCGTCATTCCGCGTAACGTCGATGCAACGCCGCCGCGACTTCCGACATGCGCGCGCGCAACTCAGGCGGCGCCAGCACCTCGGCCTCGGTGCCGAAGCGCAGCAATTCCGCGCACGCCTGCCTCACGGAACCGACCGGCAGCGTCACGGTGCGCCAACCGTCGACGGAATCCGGTTCGCCAATGATCGCCGCAGAGCGCGCGAACGGCGACACGAAGATTTCCAGCATCCGCATGCCCCAAGGCGACAGACGCAGCCTCGCTTCGCTCGCATGCATTTCTTCGGAGAGACGCTGCGTGCTGTCCTGCCAGTAGGCGGCGAGATCGAATGCGGGCGGCCGCTCAAACGTCTCGTCCAGCAAGCTCAATTCGAGAATGCGTGAAATGCGGTAGATGCGCACGTCCGGCGCGACGCGCCCGACCACATACCACGCGCCGCTTTTCAGCACGATGCCAAGCGGTTCGATCCGGCGAAACTTCTCCGCTTTCCAACTCTGATAGCGAATCTCCAGCGGATGCTGCTCCCACACCGCACGCGCGATCGACGGCAGATAAGCGGGCTCGTCCGCGTCCGAAAACCACGCTGGCGCATCGAGATGAAAACGCGAGCGCATGCGCTCCGCGGTCGAGCGCAATTCGACCGGCAGCGCGGCCAGCAACTTGGTCTGCGCGCCGGCCATCACCGCGCCCAGGCCGAGCGCCTGCATCGGTCCCGGCAGGCCACCGAGAAACAGCGACTCCGCTTCCTGCGAGGACAAGCCGTTCAGCCGCGTGCGGTAGCCGTCGAGCAGGCGATAGCCGCCTTCCGACCCGCGCTCGCTATGAACCGGGACGCCTGCAGCGCTCAGGGCGTCGATATCGCGATAGATCGTGCGCAGAGAAACCGCGCAGTCGTCGGCGAGCGACTGCGCTGTGACGCGGCCACGCGCCTGCAGCGTCATCAGGATGGAAAGAAGGCGGCTCGCTCTCATGCGGACAAGTGTAGTCATACCTGACACAAACTGACAGGTATGGACGCTTAGGATGAACGCATCCCCCCGGCGCTTCGTTGCTGCCTCAAAGCCGGTTTTTTCGTCCACCACGCACATTCGGGAAGGCTCAAGTCATGACCACAGACCGCACGATCACCCTGTTCCACTCGCCGCAATGCCGCTCCATCAGCGCGCTCACGCTGCTGGAAGAGCTCGGCGCGCCGTACCAGTTGAAGGTGCTGAACATGAAAGCCGGCGAGCAGCGCAAAGCGCCCTATCTCGCCATCAATCCGCTCGGTAAAGTGCCGGCGATTCTCCACGGCGACGCGCTGGTCACCGAACAGGTCGCCATCTTCATCTATCTGGCGGACCTCTTTCCTGAAGCCGGTCTCGCGCCGGCGCTCGATGATCCGTCTCGCGGGCCGTATCTGCGCTGGCTGGTGTACTACGCGGCCTGCTACGAACCGGCGCTGGTCGACAAAGCAATGAAGCGTGAACCCGCTCCGCCCTCCACTTCGCCCTACGGCGATTTCGATTCGATGCTCGCAACGGTAACGAGTCAGTTGCAGGCCGCGCCTTATTTGCTCGGGGACACGATGTCGGCGGCGGATATTTTGTGGGGCATCGCCTTGCATTGGGGAATGATGTTCAAGCTGGTGCCCGAAACGCCGGCCTTGCTTGAGTATGTCGAACGCATTTGCTCGCGCCCGAGCTTCGTGGGCGTGAACGAGCGAGACGTCGCGCTAGCGGCCGAGCACGCGGCGGCAGTCAAAGACGCTTGAAGATGGCGGCGAGCGGCCGTGTTGCCGGCCACCGCTCGGCGCGCGTGTTGGCTCGCCGGTTGAATCCGCCCGGATTTGAGACAATGAAGCCCGCCGGCGAATATCCTCCCCGGACAACCGGGTGTAGGCTTGGCATTCGTGCCGGTGCCGGCCCATCGAACAAGAGATGTTTTCAGGTATGAGCAAGACCGCATTCATTCCCAGCGTCCCCGCGACGTCGGAGGACGATTTTGAAATTTCGGCCACGTCGAAACTGGCCGGCTACCGGCGTTTCTTCGGCGTGTTGAAAGTGGTTCGAACCACCGACGGACGCGTGCTGTTTCCGTTCGACGGCGCGCCCGAACTCGGGCCGTACGCGACCAAGCTGGAAGCAGTCGCTGCGGCGCAGGTGTACGGCGAACATATCGTCATCAGCGATCTGGCGCGGCCGGAGTTGTAAGCGCGAGTGCGTGGCCGGTTTTGCGTTGGCCGCTTGCGTTGACCGCTGGTAGCGATCACTTCGGGAGCAGCGAATGACCTGTGCGCGCAAAGTCGGATCATCGGCCGCTGTCATGTGGCGTGCGGCTTCTCTCGTGAGCGTGCTCGCCGCGACGCTCTGTCAATCGAGCTTCGCGCAGGATGCCGACGCTCCCGCCGGACAACAGGCGCTGGGACGCGCCGAAGTGATTCACGCGCAAGTCCGCGTGGTCGCAATCAATACCGTCACGAATAGCGTCACGCTGCGTGGTCCGCGCGGCAATCTCGCTGACGTGGACGTCAATCCTGCCCTCGCCGATGTCAGCCGGCTCAAGATCGGCGACAAGCTCAACGTTGCGTATCAGCAGGCGCTGCTGGTCAACATCGACAAGCTCGCGACCAAGGGTGTGCGCGAACGCGTGGAGACGACCGCGGCGATACCGGCTTCGGCGGGCTACGCGTCGTCGGCGCATAGCGTGAAAGTGGTCGCGACGGTGATGAAGATCGACCGCAAGACCCGCATGGTCACGCTGCGTGGCCCCAAGCATCAGCAGGTGCTCAGGGCCGCGAAGGGGATTTCGCTCGATCGGTTGAAAGTCGGCGATAGCGTGCGAGCGGAGTTTGTTTCGGCGGCGGCGGTGGAGTTGGTGAGGGAGTGAGAGTGAGGTTCGTGGGCCACCGACCGTAGGCGCGAAAAAAAGCCACTTGTGAACGACAGGTGGCTTTTTTCCAGCAATAGAGCAAGCAACAGCTACCTCACTCCACTGTCACCGACTTCGCCAGATTCCGCGGCTTGTCCACATCCGTACCCCGCGCACACGCCGTGTGATACGCCAGCAACTGCAGCGGCACCACATGCAAGATCGGCGACAACAATCCGTAGTGCTCCGGCATCCGGATCACATGCAAACCTTCGTCGTTAACGATCTTCGTATCCGCATCGGCGAACACATACAGCTCACCGCCGCGCGCGCGCACTTCCTGAATATTCGACTTCAGCTTTTCCAGCAGCGCGTCGTTCGGCGCCACCGTCACCACCGGCATCGCCTCCGTCACAAGCGCGAGCGGCCCATGCTTCAACTCGCCAGCCGGATAAGCCTCGGCGTGAATATACGAAATCTCCTTGAGCTTCAGCGCGCCTTCGAGTGCGATCGGGTAGTGCAAGCCACGCCCGAGGAACAGGGCATGTTCCTTGCGCGAAAACTCTTCCGACCACGCGATGATCTGCGGCTCCAGCGCCAGCACGCTATTCAATGCCGCCGGCAAGTGGCGCAGTTGCTTCAGGTACACCGCTTCCTGCTGTTCACTCACACGGCCGCGCATCTTGCCCAGCGTCGCCGCCAGCACGAATAGCGCAACCAGTTGCGTCGTGAACGCCTTGGTCGACGCCACGCCGATCTCGCGGCCCGCGTGCGTCAGGAACGAGAACTCCGTCTGACGCACCATCGCGCTCGTACCGACGTTGCAGACCGCCAGCGTATGTTTGTGGCCGAGTTCCTGCGCGTGCTTGAGCGCCGCGAGCGTGTCCGCCGTTTCGCCCGACTGCGAGATCACCACTACCAGCGACTTCGGGTTCGGCACCGACTCACGGTAGCGATACTCGCTGGCGATTTCCACCTGAGTCGGAATCTTGGCGATCGATTCGAGCCAGTACTTCGCGGTCAGCCCCGAGTAGTAGCTGGTGCCGCACGCAAGGATCAGCAGGCTGTCGATCTCCGCGAACACCTTCTCCGCGCCCTCGCCGAACAGCGAGGCATCGAACGAATCGGCTTGCGGGATCGTGTCGGTAATCGCGCGCGGCTGCTCGAAGATTTCCTTCTGCATGAAGTGGCGATACGGGCCGAGTTCGACCGCGCCGCCATACGCCGCCACTTGGCGCACTTCGCGCTGCGCTTCATTGCCGTCGCGATCGGCAATGCGCACACCTTCGAGCGACAGTTCGCAGACATCGCCTTCTTCGAGGAAGATGAACCGTTCAGTGCTGCCCGCGAGCGCCAACGCGTCCGAAGCGAGGAAGTTCTCGCCGTTGCCGAGCCCGACCACCAGCGGCGAACCCTGCCGCGCGCCGACCACCGTATGCGGCTGATCCTTATGCAACACGGCGATCGCATACGCGCCGTGCAATTGCCCGACGGCTTCACGCACCGCCGCGAACAGATCGCCGTGGTACAGGCTGTGAATCAGATGCGCGATAACCTCTGTGTCGGTCTGCGAGACGAACGTGTAACCCTTGCCGCGCAACATTTCGCGCAGCGTTTCGTAGTTCTCGATGATGCCGTTGTGTACCAACGCAAGCGCATCTTTCGAGAAGATCGGGTGCGCGTTGTCCGTAACCGGCGCGCCGTGCGTCGCCCAACGCGTATGGGCGATACCCGTGATGCCTTCGAGATGACTCTCGCGCACCTGTTCGTCGAGATCGGCCACCCGCGCCACGCTGCGCGCGCGGCGCGGACCGTCTGCGCCAAGCACGGCCACGCCGCACGAATCGTAGCCGCGATACTCGAGGCGACGCAGTCCTTCGATGAGGACGGGAACGATATTACGTTGCGCTACCGCGCCGACAATGCCACACATGGCTCATTCCTTTTCAGTGCTAGTGCTGCGTTTCAGGGAGCGCGCGTTGAGCGCGCGTCATGACCATCAGCTCTTTTTCTTGGTCGGGCGCACGTAGCCCGTTTTGCTCGTTTGCGTCTTGTCGTTCAGGACCAGCGCGTCGGCCTCAACGTCCTTCCAGACCGTGGTGCCCGCCGCGATCGTCACGCCGCGCTTCACGCGCACCGGCGCAACCAGTTGCGTATCCGAACCGACGAAAACGTCGTCTTCGATGATCGTGCGGAATTTGTTCGCGCCGTCGTAGTTGCACGTGATGGTGCCCGCGCCGATGTTCACGCGCGCGCCGATATCCGCGTCGCCGATATACGTGAGGTGATTCGCTTTCGAACCGTGGCCGAGCACCGCGTTCTTCACCTCGACGAAGTTGCCGACATGCGACTCGTCGTGCAGCGACGCGCCGGGACGCAACCGCGCATACGGTCCGAGCACGACATTCGCGCCGACTTCGGCGCCTTCGATGTGCGTGAACGCGTCGACGCGCGTACCGGCGCCGATGTTCGCATCGCGGATGACGCAGTTCGGCCCGATGGTGACGTTCTCAGCCAGCGTCACGCGGCCTTCGAACACGCAATTCACGTCGATCGACACATCGCGGCCGCATTCGAGCGTGCCACGCACATCCAGCCGCGCCGGATCGGCGAGCGTCACGCCCGCGACCAGCAGCGCATCCGCCACGTTGTGCTGATGAATCCGCTCGAGTTCGGCAAGCTGCTGCTTGCTGTTCACGCCGAGCGTTTCCCACTCGTCGTCCGGCTGCGTGGTGACGACTTCAAGGCCTGCTTCGATCGCCATCTCGACCGCGTCGGTCAGATAGAACTCGCCTTGTGCATTGTCGTTCTTCAGCGCGGCAAGCCAGCCGCCCAGACGCTCGGTCGGCGCGACGATGATGCCGGTGTTGATCTCGGCGATCTCGAGTTGCTCGGGCGTCGCGTCTTTCTGCTCGACGATGCGCGCCACTTTGCCTTGCGCATCACGCACGATGCGGCCATAGCCGCTCGGGTCCGCGAGCGTGACGGTGAGCACGCCGTAGCCGCCCTGCCCCGCACGCTCGGTCAGCGCCTGCAGTGTGCCGGCGCGCGTGAGCGGCACGTCGCCGTATAGCACCAGCGTAGGCGCGGACGGATCGAGCAGCGGCAACGCCTGCTGCACCGCGTGGCCCGTGCCGAGCTGCTGTTCCTGCACGGCGAACTGCACGTCCGGCGCGGCGACGGCCTTGCGCACGGCTTCGGCGCCGTGGCCGATCACCACCACGAGATGCGTGGGTTTGAGCGTGCGAGCCGTGTCGATGACGTGAGCGAGGAGCGGCCGGCCAGCCAGGGGATGAAGCACCTTGGGCAGCGCGGACCGCATGCGCTTGCCGGTGCCTGCCGCCAAAATCACAATGTTCATGGCACGGCAAATAGACGAGTTTGGAGGCGTCGATTCTAACACGCACCCTCTAGCGAAAAAGGCCGCTGTGGCGGCCTTGATGCGTACTGCAATGTGCGGAAACACCCATACGGCGAGTGTTTTCGTCAAAGATCGCCGAACTGGACGATGGAGATCGATTTTGTTGCGCTGGGCATCGCGCCGTCGCCGGCATCGGTCGAACACGGCTCCTCGTCGAAGGCGATATCGCCTTGCGAATCGGCCTCGCCGGTCGCACGCAGGCCCGCGAACGGGAACAGCTTGTGATCCATCAAATGCGAGGGCACGACGTTCGACAATGCATTGAACATGTTTTCGATGCGACCCGGGAAGCGCTTCTCCCAATCGCGAACCAGCGCCTTCATTTCCGCGCGCTTCAGATTCGGCTGGCTGCCGCACAAGTTGCACGGAATGATCGGAAATTCGCGCAGCTCGGCGTACTTCTCAAGATCGGTTTCCTTCACGTAGGCGAGCGGGCGGATCACGATATTCTTGCCGTCGTCGGATTGCAGCTTGGGTGGCATGCCCTTCAGCTTGCCGCCGTAGAACATGTTCAGCAGCAGCGTTTGCAGAATGTCGTCGCGATGATGGCCGAGCGCGATCTTGGTCGCGCCGAGCTCGCCGGCGACGCGGTAAAGAATGCCGCGCCGCAGCCGCGAGCACAGCGAACAGGTGGTCTTGCCTTCCGGTACCAGCCGCTTGACGATGCTGTACGTATCCTGATTCTCGATGTGAAACGGAATGTCGAGCTGCTTCAGATACCCGGGCAGCACGTGCTCGGGAAAACCGGGCTGCTTCTGGTCCAGATTCACCGCGACGATATCGAAGTTGATCGGCGCACGCTCGCGCAGCCGCATCAGAATTTCGAGCATCGCGTAGCTGTCCTTGCCGCCCGACAGACACACCATGACCTTGTCGCCGTCCTCGATCATGTTGAAGTCGCCGATCGCCTGGCCGACCTGGCGCGCGAGCCGCTTGAACAGCTTGTTGTTCTCGTACGCTTCCTTCTGTTCGCGGCGCGTGAGCGGCGACTTGGCGCGCGAGGCGGCTTGCGTGGCCTCGGTTGCGGCAGCGGCTTCGGCGGTTGCGGCGCCGTTCAGGATCTCCGGAGCATTCATGGCTCAATCCTCTTTGATGCGGAAGACTTCGACGCCCACCGCGTCGCAGTCAGGATAAACGTCCGGCTTTTCCGTCGACACCCGCGCGGCCCGCACTTGCGGATGCTCGAGCATGGTCTTGACGAGGTCGTCGCAGAGCGTTTCCTGCAAATGGATGTGGCCTTGCTCGACGCGTCGCGAAATGGTCGAGCGCATGAAGTCATAGTCGACCACTTCGTTCAGCTTGTCCTGAACCGGCGTGGACAGCGCGAGCGGCACGAACAGTTCGACGTTGATCACGACGCGCTGTTCGCCGCGCTTTTCGAAGTCGTGCACGCCGATGTTGATGTGCACTTCGTAATTGCGCAGAAAAAGCCGGCGGCAATCGGCGAGCCGGGGATGCGAAAGAGCGGCAAACATGTTCGTTCCAGTCGAAAAAAGCGTGCGGAGCACGCAAAGGGGCGCTTCACAGCGCGGCGGCCGCCGCTACGACGGCTGGCCGCGCGCGCTTCAGGCGCCCGTCAAAAACATAACGTCGCGCGGCAGCGGCACGAGGTGCTGCCCGCCGTCGACCACCAGCGTCGTTCCGGTGACGCCCGCTGCATCCGCGAGATACAGCGCGGCGGCGACAATATCCTCGGCCCGCGACGCGCGGCCCAAGGGCGTAGTACGGTGAGCGGCCGCGAAACCGTCCGTCGTTTGATCGCCGGACTGCATCGTCAGACCGGGTGCGAGCCCGACCACGCGCACTTTCGGCGCCAATGCCTGCGCCAGCGCGATCGTGGCTGTCTGCAACGCCGCCTTGGTCAGCGTGTACGACAGATAGTCCGGGTTCATGTTGTACAGCTTCTGATCCAGCACGTTGATGACGACGCTGCGCAGGCGTTCATCCGTGCGCGCGGCTTCCGGCGTGGCCTCGAACAGCCTGCGCGCCAGCACCAGCGGCGCGCCGACGTTCATCGCGGTCAGTTTCAGCAGCAAGTCGTAACTGACGGTCTGCGCCGTGTCCTCTTCGAAGCGCGACGCATTGTTGACGATACACGACGGCCGGCCCAAGGCATCGATACAAGCCGGCAAAAGCCGCTCGACCTGGGCCTCGTCGCCCAGTTCTGCCTGCAAAGCGACTGCCCGGCGGCCCAAGGCGGTGATTTCAGCGACCAGTTCGTCGGCCTCTTCCCGCGAGGCGCCGTAGTGGACGGCCACGTCCCAGCCACGCGCGGCAAAGCCGAGCGCGAGCGCCCGCCCGATACGGCGGGCGGCGCCGGTAATCAGCACGACGCGCGGCGTTTCGGGCGCGCGGGGGGCGGCGGTGTCCAGAGAGGCGGTCATTTACAATGCGGGGATGAATCCGAAAGCTCACCAACCCGATAGTTTACCTGCTCCCGGCCCGAGCGCGCTTGCGCAGTCCGAAGCGCTGATCGCGCAGATCCGAACGGAGCTCGACGCCGCCGGCGGCTGGCTGCCGTTCGACCGCTACATGGAACGTGCGCTGTATGCGCCGGGGCTCGGCTATTACAGCGGCGGCGCCCGCAAATTCGGGCTGCGCGGCGACGACGGCAGCGACTTCGTCACCGCTCCGGAACTGTCGCCGCTGTTTGCCGCGACGCTTGCCCGCCCGGTTGCGGAAGCCTTGCAGGCGAGCGGCACGCGCGACGTGATGGAATTCGGCGCCGGCACGGGCAAACTCGCCGCCGGCTTGCTCAACGCGCTCGACGCTTTGGATGCGGAATTCGACAGCTATTCGATCGTGGATCTGTCGGGCGAGCTCCGCGAGCGCCAACGCGAGACGATCGAGGCCGCTGCGCCCGCGCTCGCGGCCAAAGTGCGCTGGCTGGATGCTTTGCCGGAGCGCTTTGAAGGCGTGGTAATCGGCAACGAGGTGCTGGACGCGATGCCGGTGCGCTTGTTCGCCTTCACCGGCGGCGCGTGGCTCGAGCGCGGCGTGGTATGGCGCGACGACGCGTTCGCCTTCGACGATCGGCCTGTGTCCGCCGCTGCGGACCTCGCGCTGCTGTCGGAAATCGAAACCACCGGCGAAGACTACGTGACCGAAACGCACGAAGCCGCGAGCGCATTCACACGCACGATCTGCACGATGCTCGCACGCGGCGCGGCTTTCTTCATCGACTATGGCTTTCCGCGCCACGAGTACTACCATACGCAGCGTGCGCAAGGCACGTTGATGTGCCACTACCGGCACCGGGCGCACGGCGATCCTTTCCTCTATCCGGGCTTGCAGGACATCACGGCGCACGTGGAATTCACTGGCATCGCCGAAGCCGGCGTCGAGACGGGCGCGGACTTGCTGGGCTTTACGTCGCAAGCGCGGTTTCTGCTGAATGCCGGGATTACCGAGGCGTTATCTCGAATCGATCCTACGGACACGGCGAGATATCTGCCTGCGGCGAATGCGGTGCAGAAGTTGTTGTCGGAGGCGGAGATGGGCGAGCTATTCAAGGTGATCGCGTTTTCGCGCGGACTGGATGACACGCTGCAAGCGTTTTCCAGTGGCGACCGGTCGCATACGCTATGAAGTTTTGCTTCAGGAATTGGCCATGATCCGCTGGCTGTTGACTACGTTTATCGCGGTGGCGGTGTTGTCGTCTTGCTGGCCGTGGCTTAGGAAGATCGGCATTGGGCGCCTGCCGGGCGATGTGACTTTGCGGATCTTTGGGCGGGAGTACCCGTTTCCGTTTATGTCGACGTTGGTGTTGTCGATGGTGCTTTCGCTTCTGGCCAGATTGCTCTAGGTTGCCATTGACGGCAGCGGCAAAGAAGCAGGCTCCAAGCCGCCGCCCAAGACGTCAAAAAACGGACTTAGCCGATCGCCGCTTCCACAGCCCTGACCCGCTCCTGATGCACGGCATCCTTGATCCCAGCGGGTGCATCGACAAGCCGCTTAGCCACAGCACCGGCATCCACGCCACGCGCAGCGACCAGCGCGACTCTCAACCGCTCAGCCTGCGGATAATCCCGCATCTCAAACCCAAGCCGCCCGCGAGCATCCGCCTCGCACGCCTGCAAGGCTTCGGCGAAACGCGCGGGTTTGCGGATCGCATCGCTGCGTTCAAGCAGCCTCACCAGCGCCGCGGCCCCCATCTCCATCACACGATGAATATTGCCGTGTTCACGCGCAACCAGCACCGCAAGATCGCGGCAATCGTTCGGCACCCGCAGCCGCTCGCATAACGGCTTCAGCAGATCCACGCTGCGGCCCTCGTGGCCGATATGCCGCGGCAGCACGTCTTCGGGCGTAGTCGCCTTGCCGAGGTCATGGGCCAGCGCGGCGAACCGAACCGGCAACGCATAGCCCTGCTGCGCGGCATGATCGACCACCATCATCACGTGCACGCCCGTGTCCACTTCCGGGTGATAGTCGGCGCGTTGCGGCACGCCGAACAGCGCGTCGATTTCCGGCAGAATCCGCGCCAACGCGCCGCAGTCCCGCAGCACCTCGAACATGCGCGACGGCTTCTTCTCCATCAAGCCGCGCGACACTTCCTGCCACACGCGTTCGGCCACCAGCGCGTCCACTTCGCCGTCGGCCACCATCTTGCGCATGAGCGTCAATGTCTCCGGCGCGACCGTGAAATCGACAAAGCGCGCCGCAAACCGCGCGATCCGTAGAATCCGCACGGGGTCTTCAAGAAACGCATCGCTGACGTGGCGAAACAGACGCGCCTGCAAATCACCCTGGCCGTTGAACGGGTCGATCACCGCGCCGGTCAACTCGCCGTCCGGACGCACCTCGCGCGCCATGGCGTTAATGGTCAGATCGCGGCGCGCCAGGTCTTCTTCGAGCGTGACGTCCGGCGCATAGAAGAACTGGAAGCCGTGATAGCCGGCCGCCGTCTTGCGCTCCGTGCGCGCGAGCGCGTATTCCTCGTGCGTCTGCGGATGCAGGAACACCGGAAAATCTTTGCCCACCGGACGGTAGCCTTGCGCCACCATCTGCTCCGGCGTCGCGCCGACCACCACGTAATCACGGTCCTGCACCGGGACGCCCAGCAACTCGTCGCGGATCGCGCCGCCTACTGCGTAGATGTTCATGGGCAGTCGTCTTGATACGGAACCGTGTGCGTTTCGCTCAGCGAGTCGTCGATCCACGCTTTCACCGCCGGCAGTTCCGTCACGCGCCGCACGTAAGCTCGGGATACTTCCGACAGCGCCGGCTGCCACGTGTTAAAGCGCATCACGACCGGCGCGTACATCGCGTCGGCAATGCTGAACTCACCGAATAAAAACGGGCCGCCGTAGGTGTCGAGACAGTCGCGCCAGATTGCCTCGATACGCGCGATATCAGCCAACGCGCCCGGTGTCGCGTTCTTGCCCGGGAACGACGCGCGAATGTTCATCCACATGTTCGAACGCAGTTCGCCGAAGCCCGAATGCATTTCCGCGCTCACGCTGCGCGCGCGGCTGCGCGCGGCCGCGTTGCGCGGCCAGAGCGCATGTTGAGGAAATCGCTCAGCCAGCGTTTCGGCGATCGCCAGCGAATCCCAGGTGGCCGAACCGTCGTCGTTGACCAAACATGGGATCTTGCCCGGACCCGACGGCGCAAGTGCCAGCACTCTCGCATTGGTGTCCGGCTGATTCAGGTGGATCAGCACTTCTTCGAACGGAATGCCGAAGTGTCTGAATAGCAGCCACGGCCGCATCGACCATGATGAGTAATTCTTGTCACCAATAAGCAGCTTCATGCTTTGTATAAGGAATGAGAGAAAATTTAACGTCCCGCGCTGGCGCGGAACGTGTCGAAGCGCGAACGCGTGGACGTGCCGGTCAGATAAATCGGCGCGATCGTTTCGATACTGGCCGGCTCGATGCCGAGTTCAGGCGCAAGCGGTCCGCTCAACACGTTGTCGACTTTCATCGAATCGAGATTGTCGCGCGAGATCACCGGTTCGCCGGGTGCCATTTCGAAGGTCAGCGCCTGCAGCCGCGCGAACGCTTCCGGCAAGCGGATGATGCGTGCATGCTTGCCGATCACATCGCCGCAATACTTGACGAGATCTTCGAGCGAGTAAACAGTCGGGCCGCCCAGTTCATAGGTGCGGCCGCCGGCGGCATCGAGGTCGAGCACGTTGACGATCGCCTTCGCGACGTCGCCGACGTACACCGGCTGGAATTTCGCATCCGGCATGGCGAGCGGAATCACCGGAAACATCCGTTGCAGGAAGGCGAATTTGTTGAGGAATTGATCTTCCGGGCCGAACACCACGGAGGGCCGGAAAATCGTCCACGCCAGATTCGCCGCGTGCACGGCCTTCTCGCCGTCGCCCTTTGAGCGCGTGTACATGCTCGGGCCGTTCGGGTCGGCGCCGAGCGCGCTGATATGAAGCAGCCGGTGCACGCCCTTGCCTTCGCACGCGGCGACGACTTTAGTCGGCAATTCCACATGCATCCGCGCGAACTCCGGGCCATACGGCGTGCCGCGTTTGCCGTGCAGCGTGGCCACGAGGTTGATCACGCAATCGGCGCCTTCGACGAAGCGCGCGAGCTGGACCGGATCGAACACGTCCGCTTCGATCACGTCGATGGGCAACAGGGTGAGATGGCGGGCGTTGTAGCGCCGCCGGGTGGCGATGCGCACGTCCTTGCCCATTTCGACGAGGGCGTTGACAAGATGGCTGCCGATAAAACCTGAGCCGCCGATGATCGCAATGGCTTTATGTCGCATTTTCGACTCCCTGGTGGAAGCCGCGGCAACGGCTGGCGTGGCGCGCCGCCGCCTCGGAACGAGGTGGCGGCGGCACGGCGCTTACGGCGCGATATAACCCAGCCGCGCCTTCAGCGATTGCGGACGGCCTTCGAACAATGCCGCGTAGTAGACCGTGTTGGACAACACATTCTTAACGTAGTCGCGCGTTTCCTGGAACGGAATCGCCTCGGCGAAGATCGCGCCTTCCACCGGATGCTGCAAGGACTGCCGCCAGTTGCGCGGACGGCCTGGACCGGCGTTATAGCCCGCGGTGGCCAGCACGGCCGACCCATCGAACTGATTGTAGATCATCGACAGGTAGTTCGTGCCGAGCAGGATGTTGGTGTTGATGTCGTTCATCTGCTCGCGCGAGATCGGACCCAGGCCGATCTTCTTCGCGACCAGTTGCGCGGTGCCCGGCATCAACTGCATCAAACCGCTCGCGCCAACTTCCGAGCGCGCGTTCATGATGAAGCGCGACTCCTGGCGAATCAGGCCATAGGCCCACTCCACGTCCAGTCCATTCGACTGCGAATCGCGCTCGACGATATCCTTGAACGGCGACAGATAACGCAGCGAGAAATCATGCTCGCTCTTCGTGCGATCCGCCGTGTTGACGGTGCGGTCATACAGCTCGATACGGCGCGCGTATTCGGCGGCCGCGATCAGTTGGCGGTCGCTCATGGTACGCAGCGGCCAGTTCCATTCGCGATTGCCTTCGAGCCGCAGATTCAGCGCGTAGAAGCGCTGCGCCAGATCGAAGCCGGGCGTGTTGCCGGCCTGTTGCACCTCGGCGTCGCTCACCGTGGTTTTCGGCGGAACCGTGATCTTCTGGCCCAGTTCTTCCGCGGCTAACTGGCCGTAGAAGTTGAAGCCCTGCGAAATCGACTCGAATTCCTGATTGGCCGTGGTCGTGTCGCCGGCCTGCTTGAGCGCACGGGCATGCCAATACACCCACGACGGCTGATTGCGCAGCGCAGCGGGCATCTGTTCGATCGACCAGCGCACCATCGTCCAGTCGCCCGCGAGCAAGGCGGTGCGGGTGCGCCATTCATACGCGGGGTTCGACAGCGGCGCATTCACCGACAGGCGATACCAGTCCACCGCGCTCGGCATCTGCTTGGCGGCGGCCTGATAGGCAATCGTGCCCCAGCCGATGGCGCGCTCGGGCGAGCTCAGCGACGGCGCCACCGAGGCAAACGTGGCCGCGGCCATGGCCGGATCGTTGCGCGCCATGCGCGTGATGGCCAGCAACGCCAGTTGATGCGACTGCGTATCCGGACCGACGCCGCGCGCCAGCAGCAGCGGCGGCGTAGTGGTGGCCTGATTGAACAGCACCGGATCGGGCGGCTCGTTGCTGAGCGCATCGACGAGCTTCGCGCCCGTGTTGGTGTAGTTCTGTTCGTAGGCGAGGCGGATCTGTTGCCATACGTCGGCCGAATTGAACTGCTGGTTGATAGCCAGCGAGTTGATCAGATCGACGCAGCCGTCACCGTACCACTTCGGATCGACGAGCAGCGCGCGCGCCGCATCCGCGACGTTTTCGCCGCGCGAGGCGCGCGATTCGAGCGCGTAGCACTTCACCTGCGTGTCGTCGTTCAGCACGAAACGGGCGTATTGCTGATCGAAGTTGCGCCAGTCGTGACGCGCGCCGAGCACCGTGAGGTAGTCGTTGCGCATGCGGTCGGCGATCGCCTGGCCGTCGTACTTTTGCAGAAACGACAGCACCGGCGCGTCCGGCGCGTCGATCCGCGCGTGGCCGCTCGAATCGAACAATTGCGGCTTGATCTGGAAGTACTCCAGATACGAAGGCGCCGGATAGCTCGGGATCATGCTGGCCAGCTGCGCTGCGCGCGCCGCGTCGTTATTGCGGGCGGCCTCGCGCAATTGGACGAAGATCTGGTCGTCGTTCGTGAGTTGCGAAAGGGGGAGGGGCTTGACGGCGGAGGCCGTGCTGCACGCGACGAGTGCCGCAGCGGCAAGCGCCAGACCGGCCGCGCGATATACTCGGTAAAGGCGTTTTGACATCGTTGTTTCTGGAGCGCGAATTGAACCCAAGCATAGCATGCAACCCTGCAGCGGAATCGAAAAAGGCGCTGCGTAAAATGCTATTGGAAGCAAGGCTACAAGCCGCTTCTGAGCCCGCGCACAATACCGCGCTCGCACGGCACCTGCTGGATGCGTTAAAGCAGTACGGTGTGAATAGCGTGGGATTCTACTGGCCGCTCGCCGGTGAATTCGACGCGCGCGCCGCCATCTCAGTCTGGCTAGCGGCAAGCGCGCAACGCGAGGCGAGTCTGCCGGTGGTCAAGGAGCGCGGCGTGCCCCTCGAATTTCATGCATGGACGCCCGCAATGCCGATGAAGATCGGCCATCATGAGATCGCCGAGCCGACGTCCGGGCGCGTTGTGATTCCCCAACTGCTGTTCGTGCCGTGCGTGGGTTTCGACGCTCACGGGTACCGGCTCGGTTACGGCGGCGGCTATTACGATCGCACGCTGGCTGCGTGGCCGAGTGCGGCCAAGCCGATCACCGTCGGCATCGCCTATGAAGCGTGCCGCGCACCGGCATTGATACGCGAAGCCCACGACATTCCGCTCGACCTGATCGTCACCGAGGCGGCGCTCTACCCGCGCCCGGCGGATTGAGCGTTTGGCGCGCGCCGCGCTTTTAGCCTCGGCGCGCCGCGCCGCTGCAAAACAAACAGTCCTGCGTTATAAAGACGCTGCCGCCCGCGCAGCCGTGTCGTAAAGACCTGACGCGTTGCGCATCAACTGCGCCGCTTCGCCGATCTGCTCGTTGGTCAGGCCGCTTTCCTTCAACGTCGAAATCAGACAGCTCTCGCGCACCTCGCGATACTTCAGACAGAGTTCGCGGCCCGAATCGGTCGCCGAGAAGAACACTTCCTTGCCGGTCTTTTCGCTTTTTACATACCCTCTAGCTACGAGCTTCTTCAACGCGTAGGTGGCGACGTGCGTGTCTTCAATGTTCAACACGAAGCAGATGTCCGCCAGCTTCTTGCGTCGCTCGCGATGGCTGACGTGATGCAGCAGCGAGACTTCGATGGCGGTCATGTCCTTTTCGCCTGCCGCCGACATGCAGCGCACCATCCATCGGTTGAATGCATTGCCCGCCATGATGAGCGCGTACTCGAGTTCGGACAGTTCCGCGCTGGTCTCGGACACGAGATGTTCCGAGGAGACGATCTTGGTGGGATGGCGCGACATGGTGACGATTCTCGACAGACAGGTTGGGAAGGTGTCGGGAGTGTACGACGCGCGTTCGATCCCAGGGAGCCTGGCACAAACTCTTATTGAGAAATTGTTGATATTTTATTGATAATGTACGCTTCAACCGTCGCCCGCCCGATGCCGTTAACCGTTCAAAGGGTGTGCTGTGCCCGAATCCATCGACTCGACCTGGGCTGTTAATCCATGAGCCAACCAAGAATTTTTCCGCTCGGCGATAGCGCGCTAGTCTGCGAAGCGCCGCCGCCGGCCACGCTGGAATGCCAGCAGCGCGTGTGGGCGGCCGCCGAGGCCGCGCGCGACTGGCCGCACGTGCTGGAGGTGGTGCCGGGCATGAACAACCTCACGCTCGTCTTCGATCCGCTCGAGGCCGACCGCGACGCGCTGGTGAGCCGCCTGCAGACGGCTTGGAATGCGGTGAGCGATGCGCCCGCGCCGGGCCGTGAAGTCGAGATTCCGGTGCAGTACGGCGGCGAGTTCGGCCCCGATCTGCAAGCGGTCGCCAATCACACGGGCTTGAGCGTGCGCGAAGTCGTCGAACGTCATTCGCGGGGCGAGTATGTCGTGTTCTTTCTCGGCTTCCAGCCGGGCTTCGCCTATATGGGCGGGCTCGAAGCCGCGCTGCACACGCCGCGCCGCTCATCGCCGCGGCTGGAAGTGCCGGCGGGGTCCGTCGGCATCGGCGGCGAACAGACCGGCATTTATCCGGCCACTTCGCCCGGCGGCTGGCAGTTGATCGGCCGCACCGAGCTGCCGCTGTTCGACCCGGCGCGCCGCCCGCCCACGCTGCTGCAGCCGGGCGACCGGGTGCGCTTCACCATCGCGGGGATACACGCATGATCGATGTGATTCGCGCGGGTCTCTTGACCACGATTCAGGATCTCGGCCGTCACGGCTACCGGCATCTCGGCGTCGCGATGGGTGGCGCGCTCGATCGTCTGTCGCTCGAAGTCGGCAACCGGCTGGTCGGCAACCGGCCCGACGCGGCGGGTCTGGAAATCACCTTCGGCCCGACCGTGCTGCGCTTTCTGCGCGCCACGCGGGTCGCTATTACGGGCACCGAATTCGGCGCGACGCTCGACGGCAAGCCGGTCTACTCGTGGTGGAGCCTGCCGGTGCAGGCCGGCCAGGAACTGGTGCTCAATGCGGCCAAGCGCGGCATGCGCGGCTACGTGTGCGTGGCGGGCGGCGTCGACGTCTTACCGATGCTCGGCTCGCGCAGCACCGATCTCGCCGGTCATTTCGGCGGACTCGGCGGGCGCGCGCTACGCGACGGCGACCGCCTGCCGGTCGGCGCGCCGTCGCAGCACGGCCATCTCGGCTTTACGCCGGAGGCGCCGGAGTTCGGCGTGAAGGCGCCCGCCTGGTGCAAGTTCGTGCTGGTTCACGAGCCGCTGCGGCGCGGCCGTCATCCGTCGGGCGTGCCGTGGGCCGTGCCGATCCGCGTGCTGCGCGGACCGGAATACGAAAGCTTCACCGATGAAGCCCACGAGTCGTTCTGGTCCGATGAATGGCTCGTCACGCCGAACAGCAACCGCATGGGCTACCGCCTCGCGGGCAACGAGCTCAAGCGGACCCGGAAAACGGATCTGCTTTCGCACGCGGTGCTGCCCGGCACGATTCAGGTGCCGCCGAACGGCCAGCCGATCGTGCTGATGAGCGACGCGCAAACCACCGGTGGCTATCCGAAGATCGGCGCGGTGATTCAGGCCGATCTGTGGAAGCTCGCGCAGGTGCGCCTGAACGCCGCCGTCCGCTTCATCCCGACGACGCCTTACGAGGCGCGTCAGGCCTTATTGGAAGAACGTACGTATTTGCGGCAGATCGACGCCGCGATCGCGATGCACGAAGAACGCTGGGCGCGGCAAGCGGCCGTCGCAACACTGTAACGACGAGCGCCCCCAACCTGGCGCTTCGCGCCAGCCCCGCAAGGGGGCCCCAAGAAAACTTGGGGCGGCCCGGCGTTTTCTTGAAGAGCAGAGGAACACCATGGAAATCGATTTGAACGCCGATCTCGGCGAAGGTTGCGGGTCCGACGAGGCACTGCTCGACCTGGTCAGCTCGGCGAACATCGCGTGCGGCTGGCACGCGGGCGGCGCCAACGCGATGCGCGATTGTGTGCGCTGGGCGGTGCAGAAAGGCGTGTCGATCGGCGCGCATCCGAGCTTCAATGATCCGGAGAATTTCGGTCGCAAGGAAATGGATCTGCCGGCCAACGACATCTATGCGGGCGTCCTGTATCAACTCGGCGCGCTGTCGGCGATTGCCCAGGCCGAAGGCGGGCGCATCGCGCACGTCAAGCCGCACGGCGCGTTGTACAACCAGGCCGCGCGCGACAACAAGATCGCCGACGCGATCGTCTCGGCGGTGCACGATTTCGATCCGTCGGTGGCGGTGTTCGCGCTCGCCAACAGCGGTCTCGTGACGGCCGCGCGCAACGCGGGTCTGGTTGCCGTCGAAGAAGTCTTCGCCGATCGCGGCTATCGCGCGGACGGCTCGCTGGTGCCGCGCAAAGAACCCGGCGCGCTGCTCGACGACGAAGACGAAGTGCTGACGCGCACGCTCGCAATGGTTCGCGAGCAACGCGTGCAGGCTGTGGACGGTCAATGGGTGTCGCTGAACGCGCAGACCATCTGCCTGCATGGCGACGGTCCGCATGCGCTGGCGTTCGCGCGACGCATTCGCGGCGCGCTGCAGGAAGCGGGCATCGAAGTCCACGCGGCCGGCGCCGCCCGCGCCTGAAGCGCCGGCCGAACCGCGAGCCGGACAGCGCGATTCAAACCTGGTGCTCCTTGCAACGCCCCGCTCCACGCGGGGCGTTTGCCAGGTACACGACGCATTGCAGTACCCGCAGTCGATCAGCGGGTGCAGGTGTAGTTCGAAGCAAACGCGGCCATCAAGAGCCGCGGCAGCAAGACGGCGTCTGGACCACCCGGCGCCGGCCCACGTTAGCCGTCACAAGCGGCGAGGTTGAAACCCTGTTTGGAGATCCAGATGCAGACAACAGTTAGTCTATGGCCGCTCATTGGCGTGGCCGTCATCATCGTCGGCTTTTTATTACGGTTCAATCCGATGCTGATCGTGGCGGTCGCCGCGATTATCACCGGCCTGGCCGCGCACTTCCCGCCTGAAAAGATTCTTGCCGAGATCGGCACCGGTTTCATCAAGACCCGCAATATCCCGTTGATCATTCTCCTGCCGCTCGCCGTGATCGGTTTGCTCGAACGGCATGGCCTGCGTGAGCGCGCGCAAACATGGATCGGCGGCATCAAGGCCGCCACCGCCGGGCGTCTCCTGATCGTCTATCTGCTGGTGCGCGAACTGACCGCGGCGGTCGGTTTGACCGGACTCGGCGGCCATCCGCAGATGGTGCGTCCGCTGATCGCGCCGATGGCCGAAGGCGCGACCGAAACCCGCTTCGGCAAGATCAGCGACGCGGTGCGTTTCAAACTGCGCGCGTTCTCCGCGGCGACCGACAACGTGGGTCTCTTCTTCGGCGAGGACATCTTCGTCGCGTTCGGCGCGATCGTGCTGATGACCACCTTCCTGAAGGAAGCGGGGATCATCGTCGAGCCGATTCACGTGGCCGTATGGGGCATTCCGACCGCCATCTGCGCGTTCATCATTCACGGTTTCCGTCTGTATCTGCTCGACCGCAAGCTCGAGCGCGAACTGCGCGGCAATGCCCCGGCGAGCAACGTCGCTGGTTCGTCGACGCAATCCGCCGCAGGAGACAAAGCATGACGCTCTCGATCACCTATCTCTTCTGGCTGCTGGGCGTGGTGCTGCTGGTTGTCGGCGGCATGATCGTCACGGACAAGGATCACCCGCGCCGTTTTACCGCCGGCGGTTTCTGGATTCTTTACGCGCTGATCTTCCTGATCGGCGACAAGCTGCCGCCCGCCGTGGTCGGTGTGCTCGTGATCGTGATGGCGCTGATTGCCGGCTTCGGCGGCGTGACCGCGGGCAAGCCGAAAGTGCTGTCGCTCGAAGCGCGTAAGGCAAGCGCCGCGCGTCTGCGTAACAAGCTGTTCGTGCCCGCGCTGACGATTCCGGTCGTCACCGTGATCATCACGCTGTCGGCGAGCCATCTGGTGTTCGGCGGCATGCCGCTGATCGAGAAGGCCAACGTCACACTGATCGGTTTCGGCATCGGCTGCGTGATCGCGCTCGCGATTGCCTGCGTGATGACGCGCGACACCGTCGGCCAGTCGATGAAGGAAACGCGCCGGTTGGTCGACGCGCTGTCATGGGCCGCCGTGCTGCCGCAGATGCTCGGCATGCTCGGCCTCGTGTTCTCGGACGCAGGCGTCGGCAAGGCCGTCGCACACGTGACGACGGCCTACATCAGCCTCGACTATCGCTTCATCGCGGTGGCCGTGTACTGCATCGGCATGGCGCTCTTCACCATGGTGATGGGCAACGGCTTCGCCGCGTTCCCGGTGATGACCGGCGGTGTCGGCGTGCCGATTCTGGTGGGCGTGTTTCACGGCAACCCGGCGGTGATGGTCGCGATCGGCATGTTCTCCGGCTACTGCGGCACGCTGATGACGCCGATGGCCGCGAACTTCAACATGGTGCCGGCCGCGCTGCTGGAATTGCCGGACAAGAACGCGGTGATCAAGGTGCAGATACCGACCGCGCTGACCTTGCTCATCGTGAATATCTTGCTGTTGAATTTCCTGATGTTTCTGTAGGACTCTTACCGTTGATGTGAAGAAACACCGACGTATCGCAGGATATCTCCGCGATACGTCGATGAAATGGACTCACTGCACGGCACGGATGCAACCGAATTAGGATGCGTCCGATCGTCGGGAAATGGGGGGCGACCATACGATGCTGGACGGTCTCCCATCCACACGCGCCGGTACGCGCAGCGCGCGCCGCCGACGCTCTCCCGCAGATTCCATGGAACATCAATCCCAGTCTGATCGCGCGCACAACCAACCGCCGCACGCTGCTTACCTCGCCTCATTGGTCGACGCCGCGCTCGAAGCGCATCAGGCCAACCGACTCGACGCCGCCGAATCCCTCTATCGCGAAGCCCTCGTGCTCGATCCCGTCCATACGGGAGCGCTGCACTACTTCGGCGTGCTGCAATACCAGCGCGGTGATCACGACGCCGCCGCCAGCCTGATGAGCCGCGCGCTCAAACTCGACCGTCACGATGCCGCCTGCTGGAGCAACCGAGGACTCGTGGCCGCCGCGCTCGGCCATCTCGACGAAGCGATGATCTGCTACGACCAGGCGCTGCAACTCCAACCTGATTTCGCCGACGCGCACAACAACTTCGGCGTCGCACTGCAAGCGCACGGAGACCTGGACGAAGCGATCGAACAGTACCGGTTGGCGCTGGCCTCGAACCCCGCGCTGCTCGACGCGCATTTGAATCTCGGCACGGCGCTCAGCAAACTCGCGCGTTTCGACGAAGCCCTGGCGTGCTATCGCGGGGTCTTGTCGCTCGATCCGACATCGGCAGAAGCGCACTTCAACGCGGGCAATGCACATAAAGCGCGTGGCGACCAGGACGCGGCGATCGCCAGCTTCGAGCGGGCGCTGGCGCTGCGCGCGAATTATGCGGAGGCGCACGTCAATCTGGGCAGCCTGATCGGTAAGCTCGGCGACTACGCGGGCGCCGAAGCGCATTACCGGCATGCGGTCGCACTCAAACCGATTCCGACTCACCTCGTGTGTCTGGGCGGATCGCTCGGTGCGCAAGGCCGGCTGGACGAAGAGGAAGGTTTCTATCGCCGGGCGCTCGCACTCGATCCGCACTACGCCGACGCGCATCAGAATCTCGCGTGGCTGTTGCTCAAGCGCGGCGACTATCGGCAAGGCTGGGCTGAATTCGCGCTGCGCTGGCGCAAGAGCGACTATGACGCAATCGCGGTGCCGGGCGTGGCCGAATGGCATGGCGAGCCGCTCGAAGGACGTCGTCTGCTGCTGGTCGGCGAGCAGGGTTTCGGCGACCACTTCCAGTTCCTGCGCTTTGCAAGCGTGCTCGCCCAACGCGGCGCGACGGTCGACCTGTGCGTGCGCGAGCCGCTGCTACCTTTGGTCGAACGGATCGCGGGCGTGCGTCGCGCATTCAGCGGCAAGCCCGGCGGCGAATACGATTTCTGGGTACCGATGATGAGCGTGCCGTCGTGCATCGGCATGGATCTCTCCGACATTCCCGCAGACGTGCCCTACCTGTTCGCGGATAAAGCGAAGATGAAGGCATGGCGCAAACGGCTCGGCGCGGCCGACAAATCGAAGCGCAAGGTGGGCCTCGTCTGGGCCGGCAGTCCTACATTCGGCAACGACCGCTATCGTTCGATGACGCTAACCGACCTGTGCGCGCTTGGCGAGTCGGACAACGTCGCCTGGTACGCGCTGCAGAAAGGCCCGGCGCATGCGCAACTGGCCGACGCGCCGCCGGCTTTCCGTGCCCACGATTTCACCGCCGAATTGAACAGTTTCGAAGACACGGCCGCGTTGATCATGAATCTCGACCTGGTGATCGCCGTGGACACCGGCGTCGCGCATCTGGCGGGCGCGTTGGGCAAACCGGTGTGGTTGATGTTGCCCGCCAATTCGGACTGGCGCTGGCTGGAAGCACGCCGAGACTCGCCGTGGTATCCGGGGATGAGGTTGTTCCGGCAGGCGGTGCTGGGGGATTGGGCGCCGGCGGTCAAGGAAGTGACCGGAGCGCTAAAGGCCGCTATGGCTGCGTGTGCCGCGAGCAGTTTGCGGCACACGTGAGCGTCGGACTGGGCGCTTCAGATACCGCTTCCGGTGATGGCCGAACGGCCGATCCGGTTTAGGACATTTGAGTCGCTGCGTAGATCTCGTGCCGGGCTGCGATGAAGCTCAACCCGCCTCCACCACAAACCCGTGCTGCCGCAAAATCTGCAGCACGCCTTTGCGGCCACCCAGATGCAACGCGCCGATCGCCACGAAAACCGGCTTGTTGGGCGCGGCGATCAGCAGCATCCGCGAAACGAAGCGGCGGTTGCGGTCATAGACGATCTTGTTGTCGATCGAATCGGAGATGCGTTTGTCGCGGGCCAGTTTTTCGGATTTCGCGGCCTGCCAGGCGGCGATCGCATCCGCATCGCCCACGCGCCACAGACGGTGCAAGGTCCGCACATCCGCGACGTTTTCCGCCGGCGTTTGCACCAGATCCTGCGCCAGCATCTCGCGCTGCTGCGCGAGCGACAGTCCCGTGAACGCGCGCATCTGCTGCGACAACGTCTCCAGACCGACGATCTTGCCGCGCGTGCGGAGATAGACGTTTTGCAGTTGCGCTTCCGACCCGTACTCAGTCTGCAAGCCGGCACTCAGCGAATCGTAGGTTTCGACCAGCAGCGAAGCGAGCCACGGCCGCATCTTCTTGATGGCGTCGAGCGCCGCCGGGTTGCCGTGCAGCCGGAGGGCCAGCTTGTGCCACAAAGGCTCGGGCAGCAATCCCGGCAGACAGTCGCGCCGGCAGACGCCGTACTTCGAGACGTCGTCTTGCGAAACCAGCAGTTCGTCGGGTGACAGTTCGAGCGCCAGCGTCGGCGAGGCGGCGAGTGCGCCAAGGATCGGCGCGCGGAAAGGCTGATTGGCGGGGTAGTCGGCGGGATCGCCGACATGCAGCGTGCCCAGCACGTAGATGGTGGTCGTGCCGCGTGTCGCGACATAGAACGGCATGCGCGCAGGCTGCGCGCGCACCGGGCCGCTCGCCGTGGTGCCCGGCAAGGCAGGCGGCGCAACGGGCGGCGGATTGAGGCCCGGCAAACTGGTGCGTGGCGGCGCCGGCATGTTGGGCACCGGGAGCGCCGGACGCCCCGCCTGCGCGGGTGCATTGGCGGCCGCCCCGGCGGCATGCGCGACGCCGATCGGCCCGACGCCGGGATGAAATACGGAACAAACGCCGAAGAGCGCGGCACCGGTCAGTGCACGCGCCCTCCAGCGCCGCGTGAAAGCAGCATTCAGGCCGCCATCACGCAAGCGGCGCGTAAGACGACGCGCCGCCAACCCATCAGGCATCCACGTCCCCCACCTCCTCGGCGCGGTGACACGACACCTGGCGGCCATCCACTTCGCGCAGCTTCGGTTCTTCGCTGCGGCAGCGGTCGATCACGTACGGGCAGCGCTGATGAAACGTGCAGCCCGACGGCGGATTCAGCGGCGAGGGCATTTCACCTTGCAGCTTGATCTTGATCGTGCGATCCGCCTCGAAGATCGACGGCGTGGCCGACATCAGCGCGCGCGTGTACGGATGACGCGGGTTCGAGAAAATCCGCTTCTTGTCGCCGAGCTCCGCCACGCCGCCGAAGTACATCACCATCACGTCGTCGGCGATATGCTCCACCACCGAGAGGTTGTGCGAGATGAACACGTAGCTGGTCTTGAACTGCTCCTGCAGATCCATGAACAGATTCAGAATCTGCGCCTGGATCGACACGTCGAGCGCCGACACGGGTTCGTCGGCGACCACGATCTGCGGGTCGAGAATCATCGCGCGCGCAATCGCCACGCGCTGGCGCTGACCACCGGAGAACATATGCGGATAACGCTTCGCATGTTCCGGACGCAGACCGACGGTGCGCATCATCTGCGCGATCCGTTCGGCGCGTTCGGTCACGCTTAGTTGCGTGTTGATCGCAAGCGGCTCGCCGAGCGTCTGCTCGACGGTCTTGCGTGGATTCAGCGAGGCAAACGGGTTCTGGAACACCATCTGCACGCGCCGACGCAGCGCCGCGATTTTCGCGTGATCGGCGCCGGCCACGTCTTCACCGTCGATCAACAGACGGCCCGCGGTGGGCGCTTCGATCATGGTCAATTGACGCGCGAGCGTCGATTTGCCGCAGCCGGATTCGCCGACCACCGCCAAGGTCTTGCCGCGGTCGAGCGCGAACGAGACGCCGTTGAGCGCCTTCACCGTGCCCGACGCGAACATGCCGCGCTTGACCGTGTAGTAGCGCGCCAATTGCTCCGCGACCAACACGTGATCGCCCGCATGGTCCGACTGGCGCCGCGTTTCGAGTACTGCGTTCATCGTGCGCCTCCATGGGTGTGAACGTTGGCGTCGCCGCTCAGGTTCAGGGGTTTGATGCAGCGCACGCGCGCCACTTCAGCGTGACCTTGCATCGGCGCGAGCGCGGGCCGCGCTTTCATGCAGTCGTCGACCACATACTTGCAGCGCGGCGCGAACAGACATCCTTTAGGACGATCGTCGCGACCCGGCACCATGCCCGGCAATGCAGCGAGCCGCACGGCGCCGACATTGTGCTCGGGAATCGCCGCCAGCAACGCTTCCGTGTACGGATGATGCGGCGCGGCGAAGATGTCGGGCACGCGGTTGGTCTCGATCACTTCGCCAGCGTACATGACCGCGACGCGTTGCGCGACCTCGGACACTACGGCCAGATCGTGCGAGATCAGCACGAGCGCCATGCCGCGTTCCTTCTGCAGCTTGATCAGCAGCTCCATGATCTGCGCCTGGATCGTCACGTCGAGCGCGGTGGTCGGCTCGTCGGCGATCAGCAGCTTCGGGTTGCAGGCAATCGCCATCGCGATCATCACGCGCTGGTTCATGCCGCCCGACATCTGATGCGGAAACGAACCAATGCGGCCTTTCGGGTCGGGAATGCCGACCTGATCGAGCAGTTCCAGCGCGCGCTTGTCCAACGCACTACCGCGCAAGCCTTCATGCAGCTTCAGCACTTCCTTGATCTGATAGCCGACGGTGTAGCTCGGATTCAGACTGGTGAGCGCGTCCTGGAACACCATCGCGATGTCTTTGCCGATGATCTTGCGGCGTTCCTTCGCCGACGCCTTCAGCAGGTTCTTGCCGTTGAAGGTGATTTCGTCGGCGGTCACGATGCCCGGTGCGTCGATCAGGCCCATCAGCGCCATCATCGTCACACTCTTGCCCGAGCCCGATTCACCGACTACGCCGACCACTTCGCCCGGCGCGACATCGAGGTTGATCCGGTCGACAGCGGGCAGTCCGTTGAAGTTCACCGCCAGATTGCGGATGGTCAATAAGGTACTCATGTCAGGCCATCCTTTTCAGTTTGGGATCGAGTGCGTCGCGCAGCCCGTCGCCGAGCAGATTGATCGCGAGCACCGAGATCAGGATGGACAGACCCGGCATGGTGACGATCCACCAGGCGCTGTCGATGTAATCGCGCGCCGAGGCCAGCATTGCGCCCCACTCCGCCGACGGCGGTTGCACGCCGAGGCCGAGAAAGCCGAGTGCCGCGGCGTCGAGAATCGCCGACGAAAAACCCAACGTGGCCTGCACGATCAGCGGCGCGGTGCAGTTCGGCAGCACTTGCGAGAACATCAGACGCAAGGTGCCGGCGCCCGCCACGCGCGAGGCCGTCACGTACTCCTTCTGCAACTCTCCTTGCGCCGATGCGCGCGTCAAACGCACATAGCCCGGCAGCGCGACGATCGCGATTGCCAGCATCGTATTGACGAGACCCGGACCGATGATCGCCACCACCGCGACGGCGAGCAGCAGCGACGGCAACGCGAGCAGCACGTCCATGATGCGCATGATCGGCGTGTCGGCCCACTTCTCGAAGAATGCCGCGATCAGACCGAGCACGACGCCCGGAATCAACGCGAGCACCACCGAGACGAAGCCGATCCAGAACGACAGCCGCGCGCCGTACATCAGACGCGAGAGGATGTCGCGGCCCGCTTCGTCGGTGCCGAGAATGAACTTCCAGTTGCCGCCCTCGAGCCATGCGGGCGGAATCTTGACGAAGTCGCGGTATTGCTCGATCGGACTGTGCGGCGCGATCAACGGCGCGAAGATCGCGATGAAGATCAGCACGAGCACGATGACGCCGGCGCTGACCGCGCCACGGTTACGCGAGAAATTCGCCCAGAATTCCCGGGCGGCGATAGCGCGGCCACTCGGAGGAGTGACCGACTGGGGGACTGTATTTTGAATGTCTGCCATTTCGGTTCACCTCGTATGGCGGATGCGCGGATTCAGCACGCCGTACAACAAATCGACGACGAGGTTCACGACGATCACCAGCGTGGCGATCATCAGGATACCGCCCTGCACCACCGGATAGTCGCGCCGGCCGATCGCGTCGATCAGCCACTTGCCGATACCCGGCCACGAAAACAGCGTCTCGGTCAGCACCGCGCCCGCGAGCAGCGTGCCGACCTGCAGACCGATCACCGTCACCACCGGAATCAGCGCATTGCGCAATGCATGCACGACGATCACGCGCCCCGGCGACAAGCCCTTCGCGCGCGCGGTGCGGATGTAGTCCTCACGCAGCACTTCGAGCATCGACGAGCGCGTCATGCGCGCGACGACCGCCAGCGGAATCGTGCCGAGCACGATGGCCGGCAGGATCAGATGGCTCAGCGCCGACTTGAACGCGCCTTCGTCGGTGGACATCATCGCGTCGATCAGCATGAAGCCGGTCACGTGCGGAATGTCGTATTCGACCGCGATGCGGCCGGACACCGGAGTCCAGCCGAGCTTCACGGAGAACACCATGATGAGGATCAAGCCCCACCAGAAGATCGGCATCGAGTAGCCGGTCAGGGCCGTGCCCATCACGCCGTGATCGACCACCGTGCCGCGCCGCAACGCCGCGAACACGCCCGCCGGCAAGCCGACGATCAGCGCGAACAGCATCGCGCAGATCGACAGTTCGACGGTAGCGGGAAAGCGTGCGAGGAATTCGCCCATCACGCTGGTGTTGGTGATGATCGAGGTGCCGAGGTCGCCGTGCAGCGCGCGCCCGATGTAGTGGACGTACTGCATCGGCAAGGATTCGTCGAGCCCGAGCCGGTGCATCGCGGCGGCGTGCATGGCGGGATCGACGCCGCGCTCGCCCATCATCACTTCGATGGGGTCGCCCGGTATCAGGTGAATCAGCGCAAACGCGAGGATCGTGATGCCGATGAAGGTCGGAATCACCATGCCGATGCGGCGCAAAACAAAGCGGAACATGGTTCGTCCCTATGGTCTTGGTGAAGAAAAAACGCAACCGGCGACGAGGGCTCGTGACCCCGGTCGCCGGACCATTTCGACCAGTTTTCTAACCGTGCGAAAAGCGTACTGCGCGAATTTTACGACTAGCTTGACGAATTACTTGATGCTGACGCCATCGAAACGCGCGTAGCCGAGCGGTTCGATGCGCATGTCCACCACCTTCTTGCTGACAGGCTGGTACACCGTGGAGTGAGCGATCGGCGAGAACGGCAGTTGCTGCGCGAAAATCTGCTGCGCCTGCATGTAAGCCGTCGTGCGCGCGCCCTGATCAGACGTGACGCGACCCTTCTGGATCAGGTCGTCGAACGGCTTATAGCACCACTTCGAGAAGTTGTTGCCGTTCACCGCTTCGCAGCCGAGCAGCGTGCCGAGCCAGTTGTCCGGATCGCCGTTGTCGCCGGTCCAGCCAATCAGCATCGTATCGTCCTCACCTGCGTGAGCGCGCTTGATGTACTCGCCCCACTCATACGTGACGATCTTCGCCTTCACGCCGATCTTGGCCCAGTCGGCCTGGATCATTTCCGCCATCAGGCGGGCGTTCGGGTTGTACGCGCGTTGCACCGGCATCGCCCACAGCGTGATGTCGAAGCCGTTCGGGTAGCCAGCCTTCGCCAGCAGGGCCTTGGCCTTGTCGGTATCGTAAGACGCGCTCTTCAGGTTCTTGTCGTACGACCATTGGGTCGGCGGCATCGGATTCGTGGCAGCCTGGCCCGCGCCCTGGTACACCGAGTCGATGATCGCCTTCTTGTTGATCGCCATGTCGAGCGCCTGACGCACTTCGACCTTGTCGACCGGCTTGTGCGTCACGTTGTACGCGAGGTAGCCGAGGTTGAAGCCCGGTTGCGACGGCATCGCGATGTTCGCTTCAGCCTTCAGCGGCGCGATGTCGGCGGGACGCGGATAGCTCATCACCTGGCATTCGTCGCGCTTGATCTTCTGCACGCGCACGCCGGCGTCCGGCGTGATCGAGAAGATCAGCTTGGAGATCTTCACCGTGTTCGGCTTCCAGTAATCCGGATTGCCGTCGAAGCGGATCGTCGCGTCCTTCGTGTAGCTGCGGAAGATGAACGGGCCCGTGCCGACCGGGAACTGGTTGATGTCGGCGGCCTTGCCGGCTTTCATCAACTGGTCGCCGTATTCACCCGAGAGAATCGACGCGTATTCCATTGCCAGATTCTGGATGAACGGCGCGTTGACTTCCTTCAGCGTGAACTTGACCGTGTACGGATCGACCTTTTCGACACTGGTGATCAGCTTGTCGAGGCCCATGTCCGTGAAGTACGGGAACTGGACCGGGTAAGCCTTATGAAAGGCCGAGTTCGGGTCCAGCATGCGCTGGAACGTGAACACGACGTCGTCCGCATTGAATTCGCGCGTCGGCTTGAAGAACGACGTGGTCTGGAACTTCACGCCATGACGCAGATGGAACGTGTACGTCTTGCCGTCCGCGGACACGTCCCACTTTTCGGCGAGGCCCGGTTCGACCTTGGTGCCGCCGCGTTCGAATTCGACGAGACGGTTGTAGACCGTGAACGTATTAGCCGTGAAATCGGTGCCCGTGGTGTATTGGGCAGGATCGAAACCCGCAGGGCTGCCTTCTGAGCAGTAGACCAGGGTTTTGTTCGGAATCTCAGCGCGCGCGACACTTGCGCCCACCATCGATGCCGCTGCAGCTGCGACGAGCGTCGTAACACGCGCGGCGCGCAACAGATTGTTTTGCTTCATGTTTCCTCCAGGTTCGTGGCCGGCTCCCGCCGGCGTAGCGCGATATTACTTGAGCTTGGCTCACAGCACCAAGCGGAGGAAATTCCAGGTGTATCGATCGGAGTTACCGCTTTAGCGATTACTCCGATCCCACGCAGCGTGGACGATCGGAAACCATTCGGGCATAAGGGCCGCCGCACGCCGGCGCTGGCCGGAGCATGCGGCTTTAGAGGGTCATCTCAGCAAAAAACGGCCCGCGGGCCTTATTTCAGACCCACATTCATGAATTGCGTCGGGCCGAACGGGTCGATCTTGAAGCCCGTGACGTTCTTGCTGATCGGCTGATAGACCGTGGAGTGGGCGATCGGCGTGAACGGAACCTGATCCTTGAAAATTTCCTGGGCTTCCGTATAAGCCTTGGTGCGCTCAGGCAGAGCGGTCGTGCCACGGCCCTTTCTGATCAAATCGTCATAAGGTTTGTAGCACCATTTGGAAAAGTTACTGCCGTTGACCGCGTCGCAGCCCAGCAATACGCCGAGCCAGTTATCCGGATCGCCATAATCGCCGGTCCAGCCGATCAGCATGGCTTCATGCTCGCCGGCATGGCCGCGGCGAATATATTCGCCCCATTCAAAGGTGGCGATCTTCACCTTGACGCCGATCTTCGCCCAATCGGATTGCAGCATTTCCGCCATCAGCCGCGCATTCGGGTTATAAGGCCGTTGAACCGGCATGGCCCACAGCGTCAAATCGAAGCCGTCCGGATAACCCGCCTGTTTCAGCAGCGCTTTGGCTTTTTCGGTGTCGTACGGGGCGTCCTTCAGATTCTTGTCGTAGCCCCACTGGGTCGGCGGCATGGGGTTGGTCGCCGCCTGGCCCGCGCCTTGATACACCGACTCGATAATCGCTTTCTTATTGATCGACATATCGAGCGCGCGGCGCACCAGCACGTTGTCGAGCGGCTTTTTGGTGGTGTTGTAGGCGATATAGCCGAGGTTGAAACCCACCTCGTTCGGCATGACGAGCGACGCATCGGTTTTCACCGTCGGAATATCGGCGGGACGCGGATACGACATCACCTGGCATTCGCCGCGTTTCAGTTTCTGCAGACGCACGGCCGGATCGACGGTAATCGCGAATATCAGCTTGCCGACTTTGACGACGCCCGGCTTCCAGTAGTCGGGATTACCGTCGAAGCGAATCGTGTCGTCTTTCGTATAGCTGCGGAAAATAAATGGACCGGTGCCGACCGGATATTGATTGATATCCGACGCTTTACCCGCTTTCAATAACTGATCGCCGTATTCCGCCGAGAGAATCGAGGCGAACGGCATCGCGATCTGTTGTAAAAACGGTGCGTCGACTTCCTTCAGCGTGAAACGCACCGTGTACGGATCGACCGCTTCGACCTTCGTGATGTTCTTGGCGAGGCCCAGATCGGTGAAATACGGGAACGGCACCGAGTACGCCTTGCGGAACGGTTGGTCCGGATCGAGCATGCGCTGATAGGTGAAGACGACGTCGTCCGCATTGAATTCGCGCGTCGGCTTGAAGAACGCCGTGGTCTGGAACTTCACGCCGTGGCGCAAATGAAACGTATAAGTCAGCCCGTCCGGCGACACGTCCCATTTCTCGGCGAGACCCGGCTCGATATCCGTGCTGCCGTGCGCGAACTCGATCAGGCGGTTGTAGACCGTGTACGACCCCGCGCTGAACTCGACGCTGGTGGTGTATTGCGCACTGTCGAAGCCCGCCGGACTGCCCTCGGAGCAGAACACGAGGGTCTTGTCAGGCAGCTTGGCCGCGTCGGCGACGGCGGGCGAAAACCCGGCGCTCAAAACCGCACAGACGCTCAACGCCGGAAGGCAGGTTTGGCGAACTGCAAACAGCAACTTGGATACCGTCATCACGTTCTCCGCACAGCAGCCACGTCAGCTGCGCTTTGATCATAGACAGCACAAAAATCGGGTTCAATGCGGGCTTACGCGCCGCAAGCTTGGGTCGGGCTGGCGTGTTTGTTGCGACGCAGCAGCCGTTGCGACGATTGTGCCAGCGTCGGATTGGTCATTCCGGCTTCATTCGCCTGACAGTCGCATGGCATTTGCAGCGCGAAAAAAAACCGCACGGCTGCGTCAGCCGCGCGGTTTCGTCTCGACAACGTGATAGGAGCTTAAACGCCCAACCGTTCGCAGATCGCTTTGGTCGCTGCGGCGCCGTTCAGCGTGTAGAAGTGCAGACCCGGCACTTTGGCGTCAATCAGACGCCCGCACAGGTCGGTCACCACATCCAGCCCGAACGCGCGAATCGACTCGCGATCGTCGCCGAAGCTTTCCAGCCGGCGCGCGATCCAGCGTGGCACTTCAGCGCCGCACATCTCCGAGAAACGCATCAGTTGCGAGAAGTTCGTGATCGGCATGATGCCCGGCACGATCGGCACATCCACGCCGAGTTTTTTCGCGTCGTCGACGAAACGGAAGTACGCGTCCGCGTTGAAGAAGTACTGCGTGATCGCCGAATTGGCGCCGGACTTCACCTTGCGGGCGAAGTTTTCCAGATCGTGACGCGGCGAGCGCGACTGCGGGTGGTATTCCGGGTAGCCGGCCACCTCGATCCAGAACCAGTCGCCGAACTCGGCGCGGATGAAGCTCACCAGTTCCGACGCATAGCGCAGCTCGCCGACTTCGCCCATGCCGGACGGCAGATCGCCGCGCAGCGCGACGATATGGCGAATGCCATGCGCGCGGTATTCGTTGAGAATAGCGCGCAGGCTCTCTTTCGATGAGCCGATGCACGACACGTGCGGCGCCGCTTCGAGCCCTTCCTTCGCCATATCGACGACGGTATCGAGCGTGCCCTGTTGCGTCGAGCCGCCGGCGCCGAACGTGACGGACACGAACTTGGGCTTGAGCGTGGCGAGCTGGGCGCGTGTGGCGCGCAGCTTGTCGACGCCTTCCTGCGTTTTCGGCGGGAAGAATTCGAATGAAAGTTCGATCGGGTTCATGATTCAGTGGGTCAACCGAGACTGCGGTTGCCAAAAATAAGCGCGGACAGCAGCCACGAAACGATGCTGTACAGGATCGAGCCGAAGAACGCCGACCAGAAACCCGACACTTCAAAGCCCTTCAGCAGCGACGCGCACAGCCAGAAGCACAGCGCATTGACCACCAGAATGAAGAGTCCGAGCGTGAGAATCGTGACGGGCAGCGTCAGCAGAATCAGCAACGGCCGCAGGATCGTGTTGATCAACCCGAGCACCACCGCGACGATCAATGCGGTGCCGAAACTGCGGATATGAATCGACGGGACGAGGTAGGTGATGATCAGGAGCGCAAGCGCGTTGATCAGCCAGGTCAGCAGCACGGTCATGTAGAGCTCCTTTGGCAGGATGTCCGATAACGGGAAAAAGCGCGCAACAGAGAGCGGCAGGCGGGCATGGCGAACAAAGCGGCGCATGATGCGCCGCCCTGTCGTCAAACTGTCATGCTGTCAAACCGCCTGCGGCGCGCTTAATAGCGGTAGTGGTTCGGCTTGAACGGACCGTTCTTGTCGACGCCGATGTAGCCGGCCTGATCGTCCGACAGCACGGTCAGGTTCGCGCCGATGCGCGCGAGATGCAGGCGTGCGACCTTCTCGTCCAGATGCTTCGGCAACACGTACACCTTGTTCTCGTACTTCTTGCCTTGCGTGAACAGTTCGATCTGCGCGAGCGTCTGATTCGTGAACGAATTCGACATCACGAACGACGGGTGGCCCGTCGCGCAACCCAGGTTCACGAGGCGGCCTTCAGCCAGCAGGATCACGCGCTTGCCGTCCGGGAAAATGATGTGGTCGACTTGCGGCTTGATGTTGTCCCACTCGTACTGACGGGTCGATGCCACGTCGATTTCCGAGTCGAAGTGACCGATGTTGCAGACGATCGCGTTGTGACGCATCGCCTTCATGTGGTCGTGGCCGATCACGTGGTAGTTGCCGGTTGCCGTCACGAAGATGTCGGCCTTGTCCGCCGCGTATTCCATCGTCACGACACGGTAGCCTTCCATCGCCGCCTGCAGCGCGCAGATCGGATCGATTTCGGTAACCCACACCGTCGCGCCCAGACCGCGCAACGATTGCGCGCAGCCCTTGCCCACGTCGCCGTAACCGGCAACCACGGCGATCTTGCCCGCGATCATCACGTCGGTCGCGCGCTTGATACCGTCGACCAGCGACTCACGGCAGCCGTACAGGTTGTCGAACTTCGACTTGGTGACCGAGTCGTTGACGTTGATGGCCGGGAACGGCAGGCGGCCTTCTTTTTCCATCTGATACAGGCGGTGCACGCCGGTCGTGGTTTCTTCCGTCACGCCCTGGATGTGTGCGAGGCGCGTGGAGTACCACGTCGGGTCGGCGTCCAGATGACGCTCGATCGACTTGTACAGCGCGACTTCTTCCTCGTTGGTCGGCTTCGAGATCACCGAACGGTCTTTTTCAGCCTTCGAGCCGAGGATCAGCAGCAACGTGGCGTCGCCGCCGTCGTCGAGGATCATGTTGGCGAATTCGCCGTTCGGCCATTCGAAAATGCGGTGCGAGAATTCCCAGTACTCGTCGAGCGATTCGCCCTTGAACGCGAACACCGGTGTGCCGGCCTTGGCGATTGCCGCGGCGGCATGATCCTGAGTCGAGAAGATATTGCACGATGCCCAGCGCACGTCCGCGCCGAGCGCGGTCAGCGTCTCGATCAGCACGCCGGTTTGAATCGTCATGTGCAGCGAACCTGCGATGCGCGCGCCCTTCAGCGGCTGCTGCGCCTTGTACTCTTCGCGCGTCTGCACGAGACCGGGCATTTCCGTCTCGGCGATGTTGAGTTCCTTGCGGCCCCAGTCGGCAAGCGACATGTCGGCAACAACGAAATCCTGGGAATTTTTGGAATCGATAACTGCGGCGTTCATCACGCCCTCCTTTCTAAGAAATTGACTAGAAATTTGACGTGAGCGCGGTTCGATGCGGTGGATGGGAAAGCGCTATGCGCATCCGAGCCCTCCGATTGAAGTCTCCGAGCCTGGCGGGCAGCCGGCGAATAGCCTGATTCGCGGTACCCGTCGCAACGCTCCTCGGCGACGAACGGCGATTGTAGCAAATCGAGATGGCTTCGGGGCGCGCGCGTTTTCTTGGGTTTCGTGTGTGCGCAAAGCCGACGCGATGGTTGCCGCGTGACTTACGACGCGGCAGTCTCCGCCATCACGTTAGCCGCGCGCAATTGCGCGATGCCTGCGCGCGCGGTGTCGACGAACTGCCTGGAAACGCGGAACGCTTCAGCGACATCGGCTGGATCCGGAATCTGCAGTCCGAGTGCGATGCGGAAATAGCGTTCGGCGTGAATCCCCGCGTGGTAATGCATGCGCACGCGCTTCACGTCATTCAGCCGCGGGTTGCCGAATATATCGCGCAGCGCCCACGACAACGCGCCGTCTTCGCCGCCTATACGGCGAAACGCATCGTCCATTGGAAAGCCGCCGAGTGCGAGGCACACGGCGCGGCGAATGAACAGGCCGCTCGGCACCGTATTGCTGAGCGTCGCCGCGTGCGCGGCGAAGTCGGGATGGGCCGTGAGGTCGCGTGGAAAATCCGCGTACTCGACGTCGAGCCGCACGGACACGTCCTTTGGGTTTTGCGCGAGGAATGCACTCGCGGCGGAGAGTGCGCCGGGAAAATATTCGTCGTCCGCGTCGAGGAAGGCGATCAGGTCGTGCGACGCATGCATCGCGCCCCAGTTGCGCGCTCGCGCCGCGCCGCCGTTGTAAGGCATCCGTAGCAGACCCACGCGCGCGTCGACGCGGCCGATTTGGGCCACGATGTCCGCGGAGGCATCGGCCGAGCCGTCGTCCACCACGGTGATCTGTGCGGCTTCAGGCTGAATCCGGCAACTTTGCAAAGCACGCGCGAGCGTCGCCGCGCCGTTGTAGCAGGGAATGATGATCGAAATGGGCGTCATGATGAACGGGCGTGATGGCGGGTCGGCGGTGGAGATCCACAAATGTTATGCCGTTCGCGCGCCGTTCCATCTTGAAATGGGTGCGACGTCTTCTCCTCGGCGCAGAGCCTGACTTCGACCGAACACAACGACCGCGATTGTCGACCGCGACGCCGGCGCGCAACCATCCCGACCGCTCCGCACGACCTTTCTGCAATATAAACATATTGACTTACAATCACTGAGATCATTCCAATTTGGAATTCTGGAGCCTGAGATCGTGGAACTACGTGCGCTGCGGTATTTCGTCGAAGTGGTGCGTCAGCAAAGTTTCACCGTCGCCGCCGAGCAGATGTTCGTCACGCAGCCGACCATCAGCAAGATGGTCAAGTCGCTGGAGGATGAAATCGGCTCCCCGCTTTTGCTGCGCGACGGGCGCCAGATGGTGCTGACCGATGCCGGCCGGATCGTCTACCAGCGCGGTCAGGACGTGCTGGCGGCGCACGCGCAGTTGCAGGCTGAACTGAACGATCTCGACACGCTCGGCCGCGGTCAACTCACCATCGGCATTCCGCCGATGGGCGGCTCGCTCTTCACGCCGGCCATCGCCGCGTTTCGCCAGCGTTATCCGAAAATCGAACTGAAGCTGTTCGAGCAGGGTTCACGCGCCATCGAGACCGCGCTGATCAACGGTGAACTGGACTTAGGCGGCGTGTTGCAACCGGTCGACCCGGAAAATATCGACGTGCTGCCCATGACGCGCCAACTGCTATGGCTGGTCGCGCGCACCGGCTCTAGCTGGGACGATCTGCACGAGGTGCCGCTCGCGCAACTCGCCGACGAGCCGTTCGTGTTTTACGGCGAAAGTCTCGCTCTCAATGATGTCGTGCTGAACGCGTGCCGTACCGCCGGCTTTGCGCCGACCATCGTCGGACGCAGTGGGCATTGGGATTTCATGGCGGCGCTGGTGCTTGCCGGTGTCGGCATCGCGCTGTTGCCGGCGCCGTATTGCCGGCGTCTCGACCCCGCGCAGTTCACCTGCCGGCCGGTGGTGGAACCGGAAATTCCGTGGGAAATGGCAATCGGCTGGCGCCGCAATGGTTATCTGTCGCACGCCGCGCGCGCGTGGCTCGAGGTCGCCCGTGAGGCGTTGCCCGGTCAGGCCGGCGACGATTTCATGCTTGGGCCGGGCATCGGCGTGACCGGCATCACGACGCCGTTTCCGACACCGCCCGCCAAATGACACGACGATGCCGCCCGACGTGAACCGGGCGGCATGTCTCGCATGCTTGGTCCTGGCCGTGCTTACTATTGCGCAACGAACTCGATGCGGCGGTTGGCGAAGCGGCCGCTCGCCGTGTCGTTGCTCGCGACCGGACGCGCTTGACCGTAGCCTTGCGCCATCAGCGATTTAGCCGGCACGCCCGTCTTGACGAGATAGGCGCGCACCGCTTCCGCACGTTGCTTCGACAATTGCAGATTCGCCTGTTCGCCGCCGACGTTGTCCGAGTAGCCCGCCACTTCCAGCCGTGCTGTCTTGCCGTTGCGCGCGCAGGCGTTCAGCACGCGCGCCGACTGGTTCAGATCTTCCACCGCCGAAGCAGGCACATGCGCGCTGGCGCTCGCGAAGTTGATCACCTGCAGGTTCAGCACCTTGACCACGTCTGCTGTGACGCACGGACTATCCGGCGTGAGCAGGCTCTTGATCGCGCCGCGGAAGTTCTCGTTGGCATCGGCGACGGCGTGCGCGAGGTCGAACGAACCGATCTGATACGACGTGCCGAGCAGCGACTTCAGTTCGTCGAGCAAGCCGAGCTTCTTGTCCGCTGCGGTGCCGCTCAGTTCGATCTGCGTGCCAAGCACTTTCACTTCCGCGCCGGGCAGCGACAGCAGCGGCAACAGGCCGTCGAAATGGACCAGCCAGTCGGCCGGCTTAGTGGCCGGATCGACCGTGATGTTCGGGACGAAATTGTATTGACCGAGGCGCTTGGTCAACTCATCCATGAATTGGGTCTTTTCGGCTTCGCTGCCGACGGTGGCCGTGAGCGTCGGTTTGCCGGCGACGTCGACGGTGAAACTGAGCTGGCTGTCCTGGGTCGGCGCGGGTGCGGCGGCTGGTTGGTGCGCGTCGCTTGCGCCGCTCGCTGAACTCGCGGGCATCAATGCGCTGGCTGCCGACGCCAGCACCGCCGCATCGCTGGCGGCTAGCACGGCACCTGAAGCCTGAACCGGCGCCGATGCCGCCGGTATGGTGATCGCCGCTTCGGAACCGCCGCGCCCGTCGGCGCGGCCGACGCTCTGCTGGCTTTGGCAGCCGCGCAGAAACAGAAAGGCCAGCACCGCCGCGACGACCGCGAGCAGCCACCACAGCCACGTGTGCGAATGGCGTTCTTCGCGCACCACAGCGTCCACAGGCACGTGGACGTTCGACAACGCGTCGGCCACCGGCTTGGCCGCGGGCGTCGGATGATCGATATGCGACGAAACGGCCTTCAACTGCGCCAGAATGTTGCCGACAAACGCGCCAAGGCCGCTCAGGCCGAGCGTGGCCATCAACCGGTCGTTCAGATAAGGCGCAATGACCGGCAGTTGATGACCGAGCAGCGTGGGCAATTGCCCGGCATTGCCCTGACCTTCAAGACAATGCCGCTTCAGCAAGCCAAGCAGGGTTGCACCGACGATGCCCGTCATGGCATGCGTGGCGTGCGCCGGCACCCCGGTTTGCGAGGCGACCTCATCGCTCAGCGCGTCGACGGGGCGGTCCAGCGCCCGTTCGAGCAATTGCCGCCCGGCCATTTCCAGTTGGCTCACGCCGTTCGTGCTGCCAACCAGATGCGGCAACTGTTCGGCGATATGGCCGTTCACCTCCGGCGAGAGAATCGTAGCGAAAAGCGAACGCGCGCCGTCAAGCGTCGCGCCCTTTTGCATCAGGCCCGCGATGAGCGACGGCGCCGTGGTGGCCAGCACCTTTTGAGTCGCGTCCGGCGGCAGCCCGAAGCGCCCCGCTAGCTGCCGTACGACACCGTCCGTCATGGCGGACTGAATCAATTGAATTGCGTTGATGCTCATCGCTTCGCTTCCTGGAGTTCCCGAACGCGCCACCTGACACGCTGCTTTTTGCGGCGCGATTATAGGTTTCGGGAAATCTCATAAACGAAACGGCACAATTTATGACGAATTGGCAGACGTTCACCCAATTTGTCTCATATTTAGCAGCATGAAATGAAACGTCGCCGAAAGCTCAGGCGGTATTCGTCGCCACGCCAGCTCTGCCGAGCGACGCCATCTTCAGGTCCGCTTGCGACTCGCGACGCGCCGCCGCGATCAGATCGGCCGCGCGTTCACCGATCATCACCGTCGGCGAATTGGTATTGCCGCCGATCAGTGTGGGCATCACCGAGGCATCGACGATCCGCAGCCCCGTGACGCCTCGCACCCGCAATTGCGGATCCACCACCGAGCGCGCGTCGCCGCCCATCCGGCACGTCGCCACCGGGTGATAGATCGTGTCGGCATGCTCGGCGATCGTGCGGCGCAACTCGGCGTCCGACTGGCCGGGATGCGTGTACAACTCGCTGCCGCCATGCAGCGCGAGCGACGGCGCATCGAGAATGCGCCGCGCCATCCGCGCGCCGTCCATCAGCAAATCGAGATCGCGCGGATCGCTGAAAAAGCGTGGGTCGATCACCGGCGCGGTGCGCGCATCGGCGCTTGCCAGCGTCACCGTACCGCGGCTATGCGGCCGCAATACGCACACGTGCAGCGAATAACCGTGGCCCCAATGCATGTGACGGTTGTGATCGTCGACGATGGCCGCACAGAAATGCAGTTGCACATCCGGCCGGTCGAGCGTCGGATTGCTCTTCAGAAAGCCGCCCGCCTCGGCGACATTGCTCGACAGCATGCCGCGCCCGTGGCGCATGAAAGTGACGAACTGCGGCAGCATCCGCGCGATGCCGCGAATCGAAAACCCGGTCGGTTCGATCGACGAAACCTGTTTGTTGATGGTGAAATCTATGTGGTCGGTCAGGTTCTGGCCCACCTCCGGCGCGTCGTGCAGCACGGCAATGCCGAGCGATTGCAGATGCGCCGCCGGTCCGATGCCCGAACACATCAGCAGTTGCGGCGAATTGAACGCGCCCGCGGCGAGCACCACCTCCGCGCGTGCTTCGAGCGTTTGCGTGCGGCCGCCGCGCACGATCTCCACGCCGCTCGCGCGCTTGCCGTTGAAGGCCACGCGCAGCACCGTCGCGTCGGCAATCGTGTGCAGGTTGGGACGCTCGCGGTCGTAGATATAGGCGCGCGCCACGCTACAACGGCGTCCGTCGCGCTGCGTCACCTGGTAGAAGCCGATCCCTTCCTGATCCTCGCCGTTGAAGTCGCTATTCGGTTTGTATCCGGCTTCCATTGCCGCCTGCACGAAACGGCGCGAAAACGGATTCTGATAACGCAGATCGGAGACGGTGAGCGGGCCGCTGTCGCCATGCCATGCGTCGGCGCCGCGCTGGTTGCCTTCGGCGCGGCGGAAATACGGCAGCACTTCCGCCCATGACCAGCCTTCGCAACCCAGTTTCGCCCATTCGTCGTAATCGAGCGGATGGCCGCGCGTATAGATCATCGCGTTGATCGCGCTCGATCCGCCGAAGCCGCGCCCGCGCGGCTGATACCCCTGCCGTCCGCCGAGCCCCGGCTGGGGCGTGGTCAGATAACCGTAGTTGGTCTTGAGTTTGTGCGGCACCACGGCCGCCACGCCGACCGGCATGTTGACGAACAGATTGCGGTCCGTGTGCGGGCCGGCTTCGATCAGAGCGATCGTCGCGTCCGGGCAGCTGTCCGCGAGACGGCTCGCCAGCGCGCAACCGCCCGAACCTGCACCGACGATGATGTAGTCGTATTGCATCCGCTCCTCCTGATGGGCGCGCGTTGCTCGCGAACCCTGTCACGTGCACACTTGTCTACGTGCGCTTTACCGGCATTGTAGGGAGCGTTCGGATAGCGCGGCGGGTTCGCGTCAGAGCGATTCCTCTAAACGGAAGCGGCGCCGCGACTCTATGATGAAAGACGCGCTTGCGCCCGCCGGGCGGCCGCGCACGGCATTCAAACACGGCGTCGTACGCGCCGTCCTCTCGGCCCGCGGCACGACACGCGGCGATCAAACAGCGCACTGCCGACCGACGCCGGCGAGCATGCGTTGAACGGAGACAGCAGATGGAACGGCACAGCTTCGGCCAGACTCACGAGGTGACCAATCAGGTTCCACCGCTGGCGGACTACAACCTGTTTTCCAGCGACGCCGCGTTGTCGGCCGCCCTCGAACGCGACGGCGCCGGGTGGCATCGCGGCGCGTTGCTGCAGCACGGCGCGGCGCTCACCACGCCGGACACGCTGGCGCTCGCCGAACTCGCCAACCGCCATTCGCCTGAATTATTCACGCACAGTCCACGTGGCGAGCGCATCGACGCGCTGGAGTTTCATCCTTCGTGGCACACGCTGCTTTCGCTCCTGCGCCGCGAAGGTCTGCACGCGCTGCCGTTTTCCGATCCGCAACGCGGCGCAATGGTTGCACGCTGCGCCGGCTACTTCCTGCATGCGCAAATCGAATCCGGTTCGCTCTGCCCGCTGACGATGACCTTCGCGAGCATCCCCGTGTTGCAACGCGAACCCGCGCTATTCGCCACGTTGCGCGACAAGCTCTACGCGCGCGAGCACGATCCGCGCGACGTGCCGCTCAAGCTGAAAACCTCCGCGATGATCGGCATGGGTATGACCGAAAAACAGGGCGGCTCGGACGTGCGCAGCAATCAGACCCGCGCCTATTCCACCGCCGGCAGCGGCCGCGGCGCCGCCTACCGGCTCGTCGGCCACAAGTGGTTTTTCTCCGCGCCGCAGTGCGACGCGCATCTCGTGCTCGGCCGCACCGACGAACACGAAGGCCTCTCGTGCTTCTACGCGCCGCGCTTCGCGCCGGACGGCCGCAAGAACAACGTGCAGATCCAGCGCCTGAAAGACAAGCTCGGCAACCGCTCGAATGCGAGCAGCGAAGTCGAATTCCTCGACGCGTTCGGCATCATGATCGGCGACGAAGGACGCGGCGTGCCGACCATCATCGAAATGGCGAATTACACGCGGCTCGATTGCGTGATCGGCAGCGCGGCCTTGATGCGGGCGGCGCTCGTGCAGGCCATCCACCACGCGCGCCATCGCAGCGCGTTCGGCCGGCATCTCGCCGATCAGCCGCTGATGCGCAACGTGCTCGCCGACCTGGCTTTGGAATCGGAAGCGGCGACGGTGCTGTTCATGCGTCTCGCGCGCGCTTTCGAAGAGTCCACCGACGCCGCCTCCACCTCGCTTGCCGAGCGCGCGTGGCGCCGCATCGTCACGCCCGCGGCGAAATACTGGGTCTGCAAGCGCGCGCTGGAATTCACCGGCGAAGCGATGGAAGTCTGGGGTGGCAACGGCTATGTCGAAACCGGTCCGATGGCGCGCTTCTATCGTGAAGCGCCGGTGAATTCGATCTGGGAAGGCTCCGGCAACGTGATGTGCCTCGACGTGCTGCGCGCGATGGAGCGCGAACCGGAAGCGGCGCAGGCGTTGTTCGCCGCATGGCAAGCGGACGCGCAAGCGCATCCGGCGTTGAGCGCCGCGCTCGGCAAACTCGCCGCAACGCTCAACGGACCGGCCGAGCACCGCGAAGCCTCGGCGCGGCGGATCGCGCAGCAGGTCGTGCTGATCGCGCAGGCGACCTTGCTTCTCAAACATGCGCCTGGCGAAGTCGCAGAAGCATTCATTGCCACGCGTCTTGCCGACGGCTGCGGTGAGAGCGGCCGTGTGTACGGCACGCTGCCGGCCACGTTCGATCACGCGGCGATCATCGAACGGGCTTTTCCCGCCTGACGTTCGGCACGCCGCGAAGCAGCACGAGCACATCCAATAAAAGCGCGACTCGACGCGCAACGATATCCGTCAGGGAGTGGACACATGAAGAACGATCTACCAGAGGTCGTCGCGCTCGAAGCGCTGCTGCGCGATCAGCGCCACGCTTATCTGCGTACGCCGTATCCGTCGTGGGAGACACGCGCCGCGCATCTGAAAGCGCTGCGCAAAGTCATGCTCGACAATCGCGACGCGCTCGCCGACGCGATGAACCTCGACTTCGGCAATCGCGCGAAACAGGAAGTGCTGCTCGCCGAATTCCTGCTGGTGAAAGAAGAGATCAACGGCGCGCTGAGACACGGCAAGCGCTGGATGAAACCGCAGCGCCGCAGCACCAACAAATGGCTGCTGCCGGCGCGCGCGAAGGTCGTGCCGCAGCCGCTCGGTGTGGTCGGCATCATCGTGCCGTGGAATTATCCGGTGTTGCTCGCCGTCGGGCCGCTCATCAGCGCGTTGACCGCCGGCAATCGCGCGATCATCAAAATGTCCGAACTGACGCCACGCACCTCGGCGCTGTTCGAGCAGTTGATCGGACAAACCTTCGCGCGCGATCACGTCGCGGTCGTGAACGGCGACGCCGCGCTCGCCGCCGCGTTCAGCGCGCAGCCCTTCGACCACTTACTGTTCACCGGCTCGACCAAGGTCGGCCACGAAGTGATGCGCGCCGCCGCCGAGCATCTGACGCCGGTCACGCTCGAACTGGGCGGCAAGTCGCCGGCCATCATCGGCGCGCACGCGCGCTTCGACAACGCGGTGGACAACCTCATCGCCGGCAAGACACTCAACGCGGGACAAACCTGCGTCGCGCCGGATTACGTACTGGTGCCGCGCGGCAAGGAGCAGGCGTTCATCGAACGGGCGCGTGCGCGGATGACAAAGATGTACCCGAACTTCGGCAACAATCCGGACTACACCTCGATCATTTCAGAGCGCCATTTCGCGCGCCTCGAACGTCTTGCCGACGAAGCTCACGCCGTCGGGGCGCAACTGCACGCGCTCACGGACAGTTCACCCGATGCAACAAGCCGCCGCTTCCCGCTGATCGCCGTCACCCACGCGCCCGACGAATGCGCGCTGATGCAGGAGGAAATCTTCGGGCCGCTGCTGCCGGTCGTGCCCTACGACACGCTCGATGACGCGATCGCCTGGATCAACGCCCGGCCGCGCCCGCTCGCGCTGTATCTTTACGCCGACGACGCCGCCACGATCGACCGCGTGACGCACGAAACCATCGCCGGCGGCATGGCGATCAACGAAACGCTGATGCATCTGGCGTGCGAGAGCCTGCCGTTCGGCGGCGTCGGCGCGAGTGGAATGGGCGCGTATCACGGCTACGAAGGCTTCGTGACTTTCTCGAAGATGAAGCCGGTGCTGACGCAAGCGCGCCTGAACGCCCGCGGCTGGATTTCGCCACCGTACGTCAAACGGGTGAACGCGCTGCTGAAACTGATGATGCGGTTCTAACGTTCAGCGCGCCGCCGGGCCGCCTTCGATTTCGGTGGCCTCCACGTCGATGACGTCTTGCGCGTCGACACTCGCGGCTTGCGGCGGCTCGTTCTCCGCGCCGCTCTCCAGCCGATGCAGCCACGCGAGCATTTCCGCCACCGCCTGATAGAGCTGGGGCGGAATCCGCGCGTCGAGATCCACCTGCATCAGCAGGGAAACCATTTCGGGCGCCTCGTGCACGTATAGGCCGGCTTCCTTGGCCCGTTGCACGATCATCTCGGCCAGCATGCCGTAGCCTTTGGCGATCACGCGCGGCGCGGGATCGCCGCCTTGGGCGTCGTAGACGAGCGCGGCCGCGCTGCGGCGATGTTTGCGACTCATCTCACATGTCCCAATCAAAATCGTCGAGCGGCGCGGGTTCCGTGCGGCTGGTTCGCGCCGTGCGGCGCACGCCCGTGGTTCGGTTCGCTGCCGAACCGGCCGCACCGCCCGCCTCTGTCGAACTACCCGCCGAAGCCGACCGCGCATACGCCGACGCTGCCGCCTGAGCGGCCGCCGCACCCGCTGCATTCGCGGCGCTGGCGGGCGCGCCGCCGCCGATCTCGCGAATCGTCAACCCATTCAATTGGATGCCCGCCGCCGCGAGCCGCTGACGGAAACTTTCGCCCTGCATCGCAAGGCGCGCGGCGCCGTTGGGACTCGCCTGCACGCGCGCGACGAGCCGCGTGCCGGTCAGTGTCAGTTCCGCGTCGACGGTGCCGAGCGTCGGCAGCGACAGCGTCAGGCGGGTGCGCCACGGCTGGTCGTCTTCGCTCGCCGAGCCGCCGCCGCTGCGGTCCCATTCGTCGCCGTCCTGTTCGATGGTCCAGTCGAGTTTGGCGCCCGGCCACGCTTCGCCGGTCCAGCGAAACTGGCCGGTCGCGAGCAGATCGAGCTGCTGGCGCACCAACGGCACGGTCGCGGGATGAACCGCGGCGGCCATCGACTGCGAATTCTGCGAGGCGCCGCCGTCGACGGTTTGTGCCGCCGCGCTATGCAGGCTCGCACGCGTGGGTTGGCCGTTCAGGTCGGACAGGGAACTGGCCAGCACCTCGCCGGCCACGAAACGCGCGGCTTGCGCGTTAGGAATCGAGGGCGCCCCGCGAGCGGCGGCGCCGGCGTCCGGCGCGCCGCTGTTCGATGAACCATTCGGCGCCGCACCCGTGCCTTGGCGGGCGGACGGATTGGCGGGGGCCGCTTCGCCGCCGTCGTTCGCCCAGTCGAGCGGCAGTTGGGCGGCAGCGGCCACGAGTTTGTTTTGCGCTTCGCCCGCGAGCGAAGCGGGCGAACGCTGGCCCGCCAGCCATTGCGCGAGATGCGCTTCGTAGAAGAGACCACTGTCGCCGACGGTCTGTTCGAGCGCGGCCGCGAGCGCCGCGACCGGCACTTGGGCCGCCGCCACATTGGCGGTGGCCGCGGTTCCAGCGGCATTGGGATTGGTGGCGGGAGCAGCGGAACCCGTCGCAGCCGCGGACGTATCGAACAACGGCAACGCACCGACTTCGACGTCGAGCGCCGGCGCGGCCGGCCAGATTGGCGTCTGGCCGATCACGGCGGGCGTCGCCTCGCCGCCCGAGCGCACGATCGCATTGAGCGTCAGCGCGACAGCGGACAGCGCGGTCTGGGCGGAAGGCTGCGGCGCGGGCGTCTCAATGAGCGCCGGCATGGTCGGCGCGGTTTCGACGCCCGCCGTGCCGGCCTGCGAAGCGGCCGCACTGCCTGGCGCGATGTTGAGCAGACTGTCGATCCGGCTCGCGAGCACCGAAGCGACAGCCGTGTCGATTCCGTTCATGCCGATTCCTTGGTCACATTGGCGGCGTCGCGCTCAAATAAAGTCAGTCGGCCGGATGGATAGAGGCGCCGCCGGCGCGCGCGGCAAATCTCAGCGCGCCCCGTACAGCTCCTTGAGCACGCGTGTCGGCCGTCCGGCGAACAGCGCGGACAGATTGGCCATGCGCGGATTCGCCAGATCGCGGATCGCAGCGTCGTCGGCGAGAATCTGGCGGATCAGCGCGTATTTGCGCAGACGCTCCGATTCGTCGAGCTTCACCCCTGTTTCGGCGTCTTTCAACCCGTCCACCAGATGGCGGTATTCGTCTTGCAAGTGGACCAGATCGTTCCACAGTGCGCGCCGGGCAGCCATCAGCATGCGGCAGGAAATCGCTGCAATCGCCTCATAACGGGCGAAGTATTCTGCGTTCGATGTCATCTCATGCTTTCCGCGGCGGGCTGGGCTGCCATCCGCGCGATCTCCGGGGCAATCCCGATCCATGCCTCTTCGAGTGTGGCCAGAAGACCATCCACCTCGACCAGCATCGCCTCGCTTTGTTTTATGTTGGCTTCGAGCAACCGGCGCGACATATAGCTATATAGCGCGTTCAACCGCTCCGCAATCTCACCGCCCGCCTCGAGGTTGAGCGACTGCTGCAGCCCGCTTTCGACGATCTGAATCGCCTTGCCGATCGCATCTCCGCGCGCCGGCACATTGCCCTGCTGCAGGTGCATGCGCGCTTGCGCGATCGCCTGCCGGGCGCCCTGATACAACATCACGATCAGACGATGCGGACTCGCGCCCATCACCCCTGTCTCGACGCCGACGCGTGCGTACGCATTGGCTCCAGAGTGTCCTGGGGAAAACATCGGCGCTCCTCCTCTCTTGCACTGCGGTTGGTCATGGCACCCCATCCGGGCACGTTGCCGCGCCCCGATCTCTGCCTGTACCTGGTTATCGGATAGGCAGCGGGAAAGCTTTAGGCCAGTGTAAGGAGGATTAAGGGGCCAGATGGCGCGGCCCTCGTGGGCCACACGGCGCGCACGCGTTCGGGCGGGCGGAACAGCCTTACCACCCGAGCCGCGTTCACACCGACATCTGCATGATGTCGTTATAGGCGGACACCAGCTTGTTGCGCACCTGCAGGCCGAACTGGAAGCCCACGTTGGCCTTTTGCATATCGACCATCACGTCGTTCAGCGACACGTTCGACGAGCCGAGTTCGAACGCCTGCGATTCGCCGACCGCCTTGGTCTGATCGCCGCTGATCTTGTCCAGCGAAGCTTTCAGCGCCGAGGCAAAACCGGTGGGCGTAGCCGCGCCGGACGTGTCGGCCGCGGCATTACTGCCACCGGCCGCTTGCGCCGCCATCGACTGAATCTGTTGCAGCGCCGACGAAAGCGCGTTCACGGGGAAAGTCATGTTTTCTCCAGGAAAGGACGACCGGCATGCCAAACCGTACCGATCTGGACGAAAGCATAGCAGCGGGCCATACGGGAAAGCCCCGAAACTAGGGGGGAAACCCGGCTCTATTCAAGCAATCGGGTTGAGCCGCGCTGCGGATAATTTCGATGGTGAAAGTCTCTGTCCGTGCGCCCGCCGACCCTCGGTGCGGCAGCGGGCAGAACGCAAAAGGCATCCCGGAGAAACCCGACGCATGGATTCGTCAGCCAACTCTTTGATCAACCCCGACGCCCGCATGGGCCTCGCCGGCGCGCAGCCAGGCGTCGGTGCGGCCGGTGCCGGCCAGGCCGGTGGAGCAGCAGACCTCGGCGGCCTGGGGAGCAACCTCGGTGGCAACTTCGGTCAGCGCCTGTCCGGCCTCGCGCAAATGCGCGGCAACCCGCGCGCTCCGCTGATTTTCGCGGTGGCGCTGCTGGTCGCCGTGGTGGCGGGGCTGTTCCTGTGGTCGCGGGCGCCGGACTACAAGGTGCTCTACAGCAACCTGTCGGACCGCGACGGCGGCGCCATCATCACCGCGCTCCAGGCAGCCAACATTCCCTATAAGTTCTCCGACGCCGGCGGCGCGATCCTCGTGCCGGCCGAACAGGTGCACGAAATGCGTCTGCGCCTCGCGTCGCAGGGCTTGCCCAAGAGCGGCTCGGTCGGCTTCGAGCTGATGGACAACCAGAAGTTCGGCATCAGCCAGTTCGCCGAACAGATCAACTATCAGCGTGCACTGGAAGGCGAACTGGAGCGCACGGTCGAGTCGATTTCGTCGGTGAAGTCGGCGCGCGTGCATCTGGCGATTCCGAAGCCGTCCGTGTTCGTACGCGACAAGGAAGCGCCGTCCGCCTCCGTGCTGGTCAACCTCTACCCGGGCCGCGCGCTCGACGAAGGCCAGGTGCTGGCGATCACCCATATGGTGTCGTCGGCGGTGCCGGATATGCCGGTGAAGGGCGTGACCATCCTCGACCAGGACGGCAATCTGCTGACGCAGCCGTCCACCGGCAGCGGACTCGACGCCTCGCAACTGAAGTACCGCCAGCAGATCGAGCGCAGCACCCAGCAGCGCATCGACGCGATCCTCGCGCCGCTGTTCGGCTCGGGCAACGCGCACTCGCAGGTCAGCGCCGATATCGACTTCTCGCATAGCGAGCAGACCTCGGAAAACTACGGCCCGAACGGCACCCCGCAACAGGCGGCGATCCGCAGCCAGCAATCGAGCAGTGCCACCGAAATGTCGCAAGGCGGCGCCTCGGGCGTGCCGGGCGCGCTGTCGAACCAGCCGCCGCAACCGGCTTCGGCGCCGATCAATGCACCGAACGGCGCGAGCGGCGTGACGACCACGCCGGTCAGCGACCGCAAGGACTCGACCACCAACTACGAACTCGACAAGACGGTGCGCCATCTCGAACAGCCGATGGGCGGCATCAAGCGCCTGTCGGTGGCGGTGGTGGTGAACTACCTGCGCGTGGTCGACGGCAAGGGTCACGCCACGATGCAGCCGGTCACCGCCGACAAGCTCGCGCAGGTCAACCAGCTGGTGAAGGACGCGATGGGCTTCGACCAGGCGCGCGGCGACTCGGTCAACGTGGTCAACAGCCCGTTCACCACCGAAGTCGATCCGAACGCCGACCTGCCGTGGTGGCGCACGCCGGACATGATCGCGCTCGCCAAGCAGATCGCTACTTACCTCGGCATCGGCGCGGTCGCCCTGTTCCTCTACTTCGTGATGGTGAAGCCGGCGCTGCGCCGCGCTTTCCCGCCGCCGGAGTCGGCCGCCGCCGCGGCGCTGCCCTCGCCGGACGAGCCGATCCTGCTGGACGGCATTCCCGCCGCCGAGCGCGCGGGCGCGAACACGGTCGCCGAACTGGAAACCGACAGCGAACTGCTCGCCCTCGAAAGCTCCAAGCACAAATACGAACGGAACCTGGAATTCGCGCGCAACATCGCGCGCCAGGATCCGAAGATCGTTGCAACCGTCGTGAAAAATTGGGTGTCCGATGAGCGCTGAAGGCGTAATGAAGAGCGCGCTCCTGCTGATGTCGATCGGCGAGGAAGAAGCCGCGCAGGTGTTCAAGTTCCTCGGGCCGCGCGAAGTCCAGAAGATCGGCGTCGCGATGGCCGCACTGAAGAGCGTGACCCGCGAGCAGGTCGACGAAGTCCTGCAGGAGTTCGTGCGTGAGGCCGAGCAGCACACCGGCATGTCGCTGGATTCGAACGAATACATCCGTTCCGTGCTGACCAAGGCGCTCGGCGACGACAAGGCCGGCGCGATCATCGACCGGATTCTGCAGGGCAGCGATACGAGCGGTATCGAAGGCCTGAAGTGGATGGATTCCGCAGCGGTCGCCGAACTCATCAAGAACGAGCATCCGCAGATCATCGCGACCATCCTCGTTCACCTGGACCGCGATCAGGCGTCGGAAATCGTCGCCTGCTTCACGGAACGGCTGCGCAACGACGTGCTGCTGCGCATCGCGACGCTCGACGGCATCCAGCCGGCCGCGCTGCGCGAACTCGACGACGTGCTGACAGGCCTCCTGTCCGGCAGCGACAACCTCAAGCGCAGCCCGATGGGCGGCATCCGCACGGCGGCCGAAATTCTCAACTTCATGTCGAGCAATCATGAAGAAGGCGTCATCGAGAATGTTCGCCAATACGATGCGGAACTCGCGCAGAAGATTATTGATCAGATGTTTGTGTTCGAGAACCTGCTCGATCTGGAAGACCGCGCGATCCAGCTGTTGCTGAAGGAAGTCGAGTCCGAGGCGTTGATCATCTCGCTGAAGGGCGCGCCGCCCGCGCTGCGCCAGAAGTTCCTGTCGAACATGTCGCAGCGTGCCGCCGAACTGCTCGCCGAAGACCTCGACGCGCGCGGTCCGGTGCGCGTCTCCGAAGTCGAGACGCAGCAGCGCCGCATCCTGCAGATCGTGCGCAACCTGGCCGAAGGCGGCCAGATCGTTCTAGGCGGCAAGGCCGAAGATGCATATGTCTGATCAGAACTCCGCGGCGAAGGAAAGCCTCTCGGCCTACCAGCGCTGGGAGATGGCCTCGTTCGATCCGGTGCCCCCGGCACCGCCCGAACCCGAAGTCGACGACGGCGCTTTCGAAGCCGAACTCGAACGTCTGCGCGACGCCGCTCATGCACAGGGCATCGCGTCCGGCCACGTGGCCGGCCAGGCGCTCGGTTATCAAGCCGGTTACGACCAAGGCCATGCGCAGGGTTTCGAGCAAGGCCAGAGCGAAGCACGGGAAGAAGCCGCGCGGCTCGCCGCGCTGGCTGAAACCTTCAAGGCCGCGCTCGATGGCGCGCAAGGCGCGATCTCCGAGACGCTCGTCGCACTCGCGCTCGACATCGCGCAGCAGGTAGTGCGCCAGCATGTGCAGCATGACCCGACCGCGCTGATCGCCGCCGCGCGCGAGGTGCTGGCCGCCGAGCCCACGCTGGTCGGCGCGCCGGCTTTGATCGTGAGTCCCGCCGATCTGCCGGTCGTCGAAGCCTATCTGATGGAAGAATTGCAGACGCGCGGCTGGACCGTGCGCACCGATCCGGCGGTGGAACGCGGCGGCTGCCGCGCGCAAGCCGGCACCGGCGAAGTGGACGCCGGCATCGACACGCGCTGGGAGCGTGTGGCTGCCGCACTCGGCAAGGTGAGCACATGGTGAAGCCGACGCTCGAAGAGATCCGCGCCAGCGACCTGACGCCGCTCGAACGCGAACTGGCGCTGGCGTCGTTCGGCGCCGAGGCGCTCGCGGAAGTACCGGCTGCGGTGACACCCGCCGCGGCCGCGGTCGCGGCGATCGAAGCCGCCTTGCGCGATCCGGCGCATGCCCATCCGGCGACGGGCGCCGCCGCGAGCCGGGTTGCCGCGCCTGCGAGCTCCGCTTCCGCCGCTGTCGCCCACGCCCCGTACGATCCCGCGCTCGACAGCAATCCGCACATGCAAGCCTGGCGCGGCCGCCTCGACGCACTGCGCGCGCGCAACGCAATCGCCAAGCCGATGCGCGCCTGCGGACGCCTCACACGCGCCGCTGGTCTCGTGCTCGAAGCCGTGGGCCTGCGCCTCTCCGTAGGCGCCGAAGTGATGATCGAACTGCCGCAAGGCAGTTCGCTGCCGATGGCCGAAGCCGAAGTGGTCGGCTTCTCCGGCGACAAACTGTTTCTGATGCCGACCACTGAAGTGATCGGCCTCCTGCCCGGCGCACGCGTCTTCCCGCTCGAAAGTGCGCCGATCGCCGACCCGATGGCGGGCGCGAAGCGTCTGCCGGTCGGCTGGGAATTGCTTGGCCGCGTGCTGGACGCCTCCGGCCGTCCGCTCGACGGACTCGGTCCGCTCGGCGCGCATGCCGACGCCCCGCTGTCCTCGCCGGTCATCAATCCGCTGAACCGCGAGCCGATCCACAAGGTGCTCGACGTCGGCGTGCGCGCGATCAACGCGCTCTTGACCGTCGGCCGTGGCCAGCGCATGGGATTGTTCGCCGGTTCGGGCGTCGGTAAATCGGTGCTGCTCGGTACGATGGCGCGCTACACCAGCGCCGAAGTGATCGTGATCGGCCTGATCGGCGAGCGCGGCCGCGAAGTGAAGGAATTCATCGAGCAGATTCTCGGCGAGGAAGGATTGGCGCGCTCAGTGGTGATCGCCGCGCCGGCCGACGTTTCGCCGCTTCTGCGTATGCAGGCCGCATCGTATTCGACGTCGCTCGCTGAGTATTTTCGCGACCAGGGCAAGCACGTGCTGCTGCTGATGGACTCGCTGACCCGTTACGCGATGGCGCAGCGCGAGATCGCGCTGGCCGTGGGCGAGCCGCCCGCCACCAAGGGCTATCCGCCTTCGGTGTTCGCCAAGCTGCCGGCGCTCGTCGAGCGGACCGGCAACGGCCCGGCGGGCGGCGGCTCGATCACCGCGTTCTACACGGTGCTGACCGAGGGCGACGACCAGCAGGATCCGATCGCCGACTCGGCGCGGGCGATTCTGGACGGCCACATCGTGCTGTCGCGCTCGCTGGCTGAAGCCGGCCACTATCCCGCGATCGACATCGAAGCGTCGATTAGCCGGGCAATGACCGCGCTGATCGACGATAACCATCTGGACAAGACGCGTATGTTCAAGCAGATGCTGTCGCGCTATCAGCGCAACCGCGATCTGATCAACGTCGGCGCGTATTCGAGCGGGCGCGACGCGCTGCTCGACCGCGCGATTGCGCTGTATCCGCGGATGGAAGCATTTTTGCAACAAGGTTTTCGCGAGTGCGCGAACTTTGAACCGAGTCTCGAGATGCTGGACGCGCTGTTTGCCCAAGGAGGCTGACGATGGCGAAACACTTTCCGATCAAGACCCTCATCGGCCTCGCCCAGGACGATGTGGACGCCGCCGCGCAACGTCTGGGCCGCGCGCAGCGCGAGCGCAACGACGTGCAGTCGCAGCTCGACGCCCTCGTGCAGTACCGCGACGAATACCACGCACGCTTCACCGCGACGGCCCAGACGGGCATGCCCGCAGGGAACATGCGCAATTTCCAGGCATTCATCGACACGCTCGACTCCGCCATTGAACAGCAGCGCAACCTGCTGGTGACGGCCAACGCGCGCGTCGAGGCAGCCAAGCCCGATTGGCAGCGTCAGAAGCAGAAGCTCGGTTCGTACGAAGTGCTGCAGGCGCGCGGCGAGGCAGCCGAAGCCAAGACCACGGCGCGGCGCGATCAGCGCGACGCCGACGAACACGCCGCCCGGATTCTGAGGATGCGCGCAGAAGGCGCATGACGCGCATGAGCGCCACCTCGATTGACTGAACACCGTTTGACCGATTGACAGGATTCCCTATGTCGCTTCTTTCACAGATCGGCTCGCTGCTCGGCTCCGCCAGCAGCACGTCAACCAGCGCGGCCATCGCCGCTGCGGCGAACGCAAAACCGTTCTCGCAAACCCTGCAGCAGAGCATCGACCAGCAGAACAGCGCGGCTGCGCTGAGCGCGAGCCAGCAGCAGGCTGCGGCTGCGGCCGCGGCGTCGTCAGGATCGTCGCCGTCTTCGTCGAGCGTGCACGACGCGCCGCCGCCGGCCGATCCCGCACCGAAAAGCGCCGACGACGCGAGCAACAGCAAGGACACCAGCAAGCCGACGAGCTCGGCTTCGTCCACGGCTTCGTCGGGCGATACGCAACAGGCTTCGACCGACAAGACGAACGCCACGCCGGCGAAAACCGGCAACACGGCGAACCAGACCGACGCGGGCACCGCGGCGGCAGCCGCTGCCGCTCAGGCCCAGGCACAAGCTCAGGCCGACGCGAACAGCGCCAATACGCCGACAACCGCCGACCCCGCAGCAGCTTTGACCGATGCCCCGACCGCGCTGCCCGGCACGGCCACGGACGCTACGACCGGCCGCACGCCGGGCAAGAAATCCACCGCCACCGATCCGAAGTCATTGCAAGACGCGCTGCAAGCGGCGTTGGCTGCATTGGCGAACGGCCAGGGCATTCCCGCGCAAGCGCTGGCGAGCGGCGCAGCCGCGAGCGCCGCGACCTCGGCAAACGGCCTGGCTGGTACGAACACTGGGCCGAATGGCGCTGCGGACGGCAAGAGCCTGGCGGCTGGCCTGTTTGGCGACGGCAAGGGATCGACCGTATCGAAAGCCGCGATGACGACGGCGGCGACGACCGTGGCCGACCCATCGGCAGCCGTAAAAGCGGCGGCTGACGCAATGACGGCGACGGCAGCCGGAGGCACGCAAGCCGACGATCTTGCCTCCTTCAAGAGCGCGACGGATGCAGCGACAGCGGCGCTAGCCGCTTCGCAAGCCGCGGCGAGCGCAGCGAGCACGACGGCAGCCGGCCAGACCACTGGCAACGCCGGCGCGGCGGAAGCGGCGAACGCGCTGTCACCGCAGGTCGGCACGACCGACTGGGAAGACGCGTTGAGCCAGAAGGTGGTGTTCCTGTCGAACGCACATTCGCAGAGCGCCGAGCTCACCTTGAACCCGAAGGATCTGGGGCCGCTACAGGTTGTCTTGCAGGTTGCCGATAACCATGCACATGCGTTGTTCGTGTCGCAGCACCAGTCCGTGCGCGAAGCCGTCGAAGCAGCGCTGCCGAAGCTGCGCGAGGCGATGGAATCCAACGGCATCGGCTTGGGAAGCGCAAGCGTCAGCGACGGCTTTGCGCGCCAGAGCGGCCAACAGCAAAGCGCCGACTCCGGCCGTTCCGGCGGCCGCTCGAGCGGGAGCGGATCGTTTGGCGGCAATAGCGGCACGGACGCGATCGACACGGCGGTCAACGTACCCGTGCGCCGCACGGTAGGCCTGGTCGACACATTCGCTTGAGGTTGATGCCTTGAGCGCCGGCATTCGCCGTGCGCCAAAGCATTTGCCGAACATTGATTTTGCAGACAGTTGATCAGCGGCGCCCACCAAAGGGCGCCGATTTGCGTCGGGTGGTTAAGTGAAGTACCGCCACGGCGCGCGCAGCGTCGCCGGAAGAATGAGCGCCTTGTCACTCACGCGGAATGCGCGAGAACACTGATTCCAGATGGACCACTACTGCGACTGCGCGAGGGGCCCGCTTATGAGCTGGCTGTGTGAAGCGGCTTTCTTTGCCTACTTTCTTTGCCGCGGCAAAGAAAGTAGGTGCCGCCCCGCACAGGGGCAACGCCAATAGACCACAGCGAGCTCAAGGAAAGGCCAACACCCCACAGCGGACCAAAAGAAAAGCCCAACAAAAAAGCAAAAACCAGAGATAACCCTCAATCCCCCTTCTTTTCGACCCATCGCGCCGCCGGCAAATCAACAACAATCACCATCACCAGCACTAAAGGCAAGCAAAGCAAACCTCATGGCAACCACAACCGCACCCCAGCAAGCCGCGCCCGCCTCTCCGGGCCCGATGAAGCGCATCATCCTGATCGTCCTCATAGCGATCATTGCCGCGGGCGCAGCCGGCGCGGGCGTGTGGTTCTTCATGTCGAAGCGCGCCCCCGCCGCCGTATCGGCTGAAACCGCCAGCGCGCCAGCGCCACTCGCCGCTCCGCTGTTCTTCCCGCTCGAATCGATGACCGTGAATCTGCAATCAGACGACGGCCAGCAGCATTTCCTGCGCATCGGCCTGACACTAAAACTCACCGACGCCAAGACCCAGCAAGAGCTGACCGACCACATGCCCGAAGTGCGCAGCCACATCCTGCTCGCACTCTCGAACAAGCACCCTGACGAACTCGCGCCGCTCGAAGGCAAGCGCGCGCTCGCCACGGAACTGCGCACGCTGATCGAGCAGCCGACCGACAAGGGCGCCGCGCCGATCCATGTCCAGGACGTGCTGTTCACCGAATTCGTCGTGCAGTGACGCCGGTCGTGACGTTAATCAGCGCTGCCATCATCAACCGCCACGGGACGCACGAGGAATAAGGAATGGGCCACGAAGAGTTCATGTCCCAGGAGGAGGTCGATGCCCTCCTCAAGGGCGTAACCGGTGAAACCGACTCGGAAGCCGAGCAAAGCGACCGTGCGGGCGTACGGCCTTACAACATCGCGACGCAGGAACGCATCGTCCGCGGCCGGATGCCCGGCCTCGAAATCATCAACGACCGGTTTGCGCGCCTGTTGCGCGTCGGCATTTTCAACTTCATGCGGCGCTCAGCGGAAATCTCCGTCGGTCCGGTGAAGGTGCAGAAGTACAGCGAATTCACCCGCAACCTGCCGATCCCGACCAACCTGAACCTGGTCCACGTGAAGCCGCTGCGCGGCACGTCGCTGTTCGTGTTCGATCCGAACCTGGTGTTCTTCGTGGTCGACAACCTGTTCGGCGGCGACGGGCGTTTCCACACCCGCGTCGAAGGCCGCGATTTCACGCAGACCGAGCAGCGCATCATCAACAAGTTGCTGAACCTGGTGTTCGACAACTACACGGCGTCGTGGAAGAGCGTGCGTCCGCTGCAGTTCGAATACGTGCGCTCGGAAATGCACACGCAATTCGCCAACGTGGCGACGCCGAACGAAATCGTCATCGTCACGCAGTTCTCGATCGAGTTCGGCACGACCGGCGGCACGCTGCACATCTGCATGCCGTACTCGATGATCGAACCGATCCGCGACATCCTCTCGTCGCCGATCCAGGGCGAGGCGCTCGAAGTCGACCGCCGCTGGGTCCGCGTGCTGTCGCAGCAGGTGCAGGCAGCGGAAGTGGAACTGACCGCCGACCTGGCTCAGGTGCCGGTCACGTTCGAACAGATCCTGAACATGCGCAAGGGCGATGTTTTGCCGATCAACATCCCCGAACACATCACGGCGAAAGTCGATGGCGTGCCGGTGATGGAATGCGGCTACGGAATTTTCAATGGTCAGTATGCGTTGCGGGTCCAGAAGATGATCAGCGCAGCCGAAACGATGAAGGAAGGTGGATATGAGTGACCTGAACGCAAAAACTGAGGCCGAACTGGCCGCTGGCGAGCCGCAATTTGCCGCCGACGCAGCCGCTGCCGAAGACGACGCGGCCATGGCGGACTGGGCCAGCGCGCTGGCCGAGCAGAACGACAATACGGAAGTCAGCGCAACGACGGCGGGCGTGTTCCAGCCGCTGTCGAAAGTCGAGCCGACCTCGACGCGCAACGACATCGACATGATCCTGGACATTCCTGTTCAGATGACCGTCGAGCTCGGCCGCACCAAGATCGCGATCCGCAATCTGCTGCAACTCGCGCAGGGTTCGGTGGTGGAACTGGACGGCATGGCCGGCGAACCGATGGACGTGCTGGTCAACGGCTGTCTGATCGCGCAGGGCGAAGTGGTGGTGGTGAACGACAAGTTCGGGATCCGTCTGACCGACATCATCACGCCGTCCGAACGTATCCGGAAGTTGAATCGATGAAACGCGTTGCCGGTCGCGCCGTGTTGCGCACTGTTCTGAATCGCGCTGCACAGGCTGCGAACGTCGTGGCGGCGCTATGCGCCTCGGCGTCGATCTTCGCGCTGCTCGCACCGTCGGCCGCTCACGCGGCGGACATGAACGCGGTCAACAACGCCGCGAAAATCGCCTCGGGCGTCGGCGCGGGCACGGCTGTTCCGGCGCTCGGCGTCGGCGCGGTATTGCAAACCATCGTCGGCCTGCTGGTCGTGATCGGTCTGGTGTTCGGTTGCGCATGGCTCGCTCGCCGCTTCGGCTTGCAGCCGGCAAACCGCGGCGGTCTCGTGAAGACGGTCGGCGGCGCCTCGCTCGGCGGCAAGGAACGGGTCGCGGTGGTCGAGATCGGCGATACGTGGCTCGTGCTCGGCACGGCGCCCGGCAATGTCCGTCTGCTTCATACGATGCCGGCCGGTTCGGCCGCCATCGATCCGCTCGGCGCCACGCAGCCCGGTCCGGCAAGCACGCGGGCGACGGGCACGGCACTCCCAGGCACCTTCGGCCAACGCTTTCGCGACGCTTTGAAAGGCGAAGTGGGCAAACGTTTCAACGGGCAAGGCGGCGGGGTTCGGTAATGCAGTTCAGTCTTCCTTCGGCGCGTCACGCGCAATCCGCTCGCATGTCCAGCACCTCCTCGAAAGTGATTTCAGCCGTGCGCCGCGTTGCGCCTGTCGCGTTGCCGGCGCTGATGCTCGTGCTGCCGACACTGTCGTTCGCGCAAACCGCCGGCTTGCCGGCCTTCAACACGAGCCCCGGCCCGAACGGCGGCACGACCTACTCGCTGAGCGTGCAGACGATGCTGCTGCTCACGATGCTGTCGTTCCTGCCGGCGATGGTGCTGATGATGACGAGCTTCACGCGCATCATCATCGTGCTCTCGCTGCTGCGCCAGGCGCTCGGCACGACCACGACGCCGCCTAACCAGGTGCTCGTCGGACTCGCGCTGTTCCTCACGTTGTTCGTCATGTCGCCGGTGCTCGACAAGGCCTACACTGACGGTTACAAACCGTTCTCCGACGGCACGATTCCGATGGAGACCGCGGTGAACCGCGGCCTCGCCCCGTTCAAGACGTTCATGCTGCGCCAGACCCGCGAAAGCGACCTCGCGTTGTTCGCCCGCATCTCGCACGCCGCGCCGATGCAAGGTCCGGAAGACGTGCCGCTGTCGCTGCTGGTGCCCTCGTTCGTGACGAGCGAACTGAAAACCGGCTTCCAGATCGGCTTCACGATTTTCATCCCGTTCCTCATCATCGACATGGTGGTGGCGAGCGTGCTGATGTCGATGGGTATGATGATGGTGTCACCCGCGACCATTTCGCTGCCGTTCAAGCTGATGCTGTTCGTGCTGGTCGACGGCTGGCAATTGCTGCTCGGCTCGCTTGCACAGAGCTTTGTTTAACCGCGCTTTTTAACCGCGCCCGCGCCCTCCACGCTTCCGGTCCCATCGCCATGAATCAAGAATCCGTCATGACGCTCGCGCACCAGGCCATGTATGTCGGCCTGCTGCTCGCCGCGCCGCTGCTGCTGGTCGCGCTGGTGGTCGGTCTGGTGGTGAGCCTGTTCCAGGCCGCCACGCAGATCAACGAAAGCACGCTGTCGTTCATCCCGAAACTGCTCGCGATCGCCGTCACGATGGTGGTCGCCGGCCCGTGGATGCTCACGACCATGCTCGACTATCTGCGCCAGACGCTCACCAACATTCCGACGCTCGTCAACTGAGCGCGGCGCCGGCTCTCACCTTCCCTTCCGACCCGCGATGTTCTCCGTCACCTACGCGCAACTGAACGCCTGGCTCACCGCGTTCCTGTGGCCGTTCGTACGCATCCTCGCGCTGGTCGCCACCGCACCGGTGCTCGGCAACCGCTCGCTGCCGATCCGCGTGAAGATCGGCCTCGCGGCATTCGTCACGATCATCGTCGCGCCCACGCTCGGCGCGCTGCCGCAAGTCACGGTGTTTTCCGCCGAAGGCGTGTGGATCATCGTCAACCAGTTCCTGATCGGCATCGCGCTCGGCATGACCATGCAGATCGTGTTTCAGGCGATCAGCGCGACGGGCGATTTCGTCGGTCTCGGCATGGGGCTCGGCTTCGCGACTTTCTTTGACTCGCAGGCAGCCAGTTCGAGCCAGGTGCTGTCGAGCTACATGAACACGATCGCCATGCTGGTGTTTCTGGTGATCGACGGCCATTTGCAGATGATCAGCGCGCTGCTCGCCACGTTTCAGTCGGTGCCGGTGTCGGCGAACATTCTCGGCGCGCCCGGCTGGCGCACACTGGCGAACTTCGGCAGCACGGTGTTTTCGGCGGGCCTGCTGTTGTCGCTGCCGGTGGTCGCCGCGCTTCTTATCACCAATCTCTCGCTCGGCATACTGAACCGCGCCGCGCCGCAAATCGGCGTGTTCCAGATCGGCTTTCCACTGACCATGCTGATCGGCATGCTGCTGCTGCAGTTGATGACCCCGAACATGATTCCGTTCTTCATACGGCTCTTCGACGTCGGCCTCGATCAGATGGGGCGCGTAGCGGCGGGGTTCAAATAGCACGCTTCGCTCGCCGCGCAGTGCAATGAAAAAAAGAAGGGCGGAACCGGCTCACACCGGCTTCCGCCCTTCCCCGTTTCAGACTGCTCGTGCTATCAGTTCAAGTACTGGAACAGCGAGATATTCTGAATCTTCGCGAACGCCTGCTGCGCAGCTTGCAGTGCGGCCTGCGTCATCGTGTACTTGCCGATCGTCTTGACCATGTCGGTCTGCGTCAGATCCGCGAGATTGCTCGACGTCTGCAGCGTGTTGGTCTGCGTGACCGTCTGCAATGCCTGCACTTCCTGCTCGCGGCCACCCACTGCTGCTTGCGCCGTCACGACGTTGTTCATCGTGTTCTCGAGCTGGGTCATGCTGGTGGTCAGCGCGCTCTGGAAGCTGGCCGTCGAAGCGCCGCCCGACACTGGCGTTTGCAATGTGGTGATCAACTGGCTCAGATTAGCGAACACGTCCATGCTGCCTTGCGTGGCCGGCGTCACCGTGAAGCTGTCGCCCGCGTTCGGCGCGCCGGTGATCGACACCGACTGGCCGCCGAGCGTGATCGCCGAACCGGCCGTGAACGCTTGCGGCGCGCTCGTGGTCACGGCGCCGGTCGCCGGATCGGTCTGGCTCACGGTATAGGTGGTCGCCGACGAGAAGTCGATCGAATACTTGTCCGCGTTGGTCGGATCGGTCGGGTTGTTCAGGCTCACCGTACTGATCACGCCCGTGCCGGTGTTGCCGGTTTTGGCGGCCGGCACGGAACTGGTGCCGATCGGCGCAACGCTGCCGAAGATCGCAATGCCGTTGTCGCCGGTCTGCACCACGTGCGAATCGGTGATCTGCACGCCGGGCGTGCCGGTGTCGCCGGAATAGGTCACGACGCCGGCCGAATTCGTGGTGTACGGCTGCGCGCTGCTTTGATAACCGGCGAACAGGTAGTTGCCTTGCGGGTCGGTCGAATTGGCGAGCGTCATCAACTGGCTGCGCAAGCTTTGCAGTTGCGTCGCGATCGAACCCCGGTCGCCATCGTTCAGCGAACCGTCGCCGGCGCGCAGCACCAGCGTATGAATGGTCTGCAGCACCGTGTTGACGCTGCCGAGCGTGGTGTCTTCCTGCTGCAGCGAAGCCAGCGCGGTGCCCTGATTGGTCGTGTATTGCGACAGGGTCGTCGCCGTCGAGCTCAACTGCACGGCCTGCGCCGCGCCGAGCGGATTGTCCGATGGCGTGGAGAGGCTCACGCCGCTCGAAATTTCGGCATACAACTGCGACAACTGAGCTTGCTGATCGCTCATCGTCGCGACGTTCATGTTGAAGTACTGCGTGCTGGAGATGCGCATTGTCAACGCCTCACTGGAAGATGCCGAGTATCGTCTGGAACAGGGTCTGCGCGGTCTGGATGACCTTGCTGTTCGCCTGATACAGCTGCTGATACTGAAGCAGGTTGGCTGCTTCTTCGTTGATGTTCACGCCGGAAACCGACTGCTGCGCGGTGGTGATCTGCGTCACCAGCGAGCTTTGCGCGGTGCTCGACGTCTGAATCTGGTTGGTCTGGTTGCCGATATTGTTGACGTAGTTCGCATACGCGCCCGTCAGCGTGACCGTGCCGCCCGACAGCGATTTCGCGGTGGACAGATTCGACAGCGCCAGTGCGTTGCGGCCGTCGTTGTTCGCGCCGGTGTTCGGGCCGATGGTGAACTTGTCGCCGGCCGCCGGTGCGCCGCTGATCGTCACCGAGACGTTGTTCATCTGGCCGGCGGTCGCGTTATTGATCGTCAGCGAGGCGCCGGTGGCCGACGAATACGGCACCACGGTCGTCGCGCTGGTGATCGAATACGTGGTAGCGGGGGAACCGGCCACCGTCACCGTCGAACCGACCGGGAAACCGGACAGGCCCGTGCCGTCGTACGAGAGCGTGGTGGTCGAGTTCGGCATGGTGTAGCCGGCCGTGACGGTGCCCTGCGTGATCGTGCCGGTGCCGGTGTTGCTCGACGCGGCCGCGCCCAGCACGGGCGCGGCGGCGGCGATCGCCGATGCGTCGGTGGTGGCGGTCGCGAAGCTGTTCAGCGCGCCGCGGGTCGGCTCGACCGTGAACGAGTCGCCAGGGTTCATCGTCCCGGTGGTCGAGAAATTCAGGCCGTTGATCGGCTGGCTCAGGTTGGTCGCCGAACCCACCACGCTGCCCGTCGAATTGTCGGTCAACGTGTAGGTGGTGCCGTTGTAGGCGAGCGTGTAGTCACCGGTGGTCGGTTGCGTGGGATTCGCGAACGACACGTTCAGCGACGCATTGCCGGTGTTCTGCGTATTCGCATAGACCGTCGGGCCGCCCACTGAGAACAGCGCGCCACCCTTGGCGCCGGCGAGCGTAATGCCCAGCCCGTTTTGCGCGTTGACCTGCGCGGAGAAGCTCACGGCGATCGCGCCGAGTTGCGCCTCGCCCGGATCGAGCGTCTGGCTGCGGAACGCGAGCAGGCCGCCGAGCGTGCCGCCGTCGATCTTGCTGTCGGGCAGGTTCTGCGGCGCGGCTGCCGGGTTCGCACCCGCCTGGCCGAGATACTGGACGGACAACTCGCTGGTGTCGCCGGTCGAAGGCGCTGTGCCCAGGTTGTAGCTGTTGTTGGAGGACACCAGCGGCTGGCCGTTGCTCATGAAGACGCTGTAGCTGCCGTTGCTGTTCACGACGTTCACGCCGATCAGTTGCGACAGGTTGGACACGGCGAGATCGCGCTGATCCATCAACTGGTTCGGCGGCTGGCCTTGCGTGCTGGCCTGGGCGATCTGACCGTTCAACTGCGCGATCTGCTGCGTGAAGCTGTTGATCTGCGAAACGGTGTTGGTGAGCTGCGTGTTGACGCTCTGGCGCAGCGCGTCGTATTGCTGACCCGCGGCGTTGATCTGGTTCACCAGCGTCTGCGCGCCGCTCATCGCGGTCTGGCGTGTAGCCAGGCTCGACGCGTTGTTCGAGACGTTCTGCAAGCCGGTGAAGTAGCCGGTGATCGCGCTCGCAATCCCGGCGGTCGGGCTGCCGATCAGATTGTTCAGTTGCGAGATCAGCGTGTTGTACGTCGACAGCGCGCTGCCCGAGCTCTGCGCATTGTTCAGCTCAGTGGTCAGATACTGGCTGTACTGGCGCGTCACGGTCGTGGTCGAGACGCCTTGCGGCAGATAGCCCGAGCCCGTGTACTGACCGCCGCTTTCCGCATACACCGGCGTTTCAATGGTGTAGCCAGGCGTCGACGCGTTGCTGATGTTCTGGCCGGTCGTCGTGAGTCCCCACTGGGCTGCGTTCAGTCCACTGAGGCCGATATTGATGAGATTGGACATGCGTCATCCTGAAGAGCGACACCGTACACATGCCGCCGCGTTACTTGAACATCTTGTTTAACGGCCTCAACAAGGAAAAATTGAGGTCATTCCGATGCGTGTTCGACGTTTGTTTCAACGTTTGCGAGGCTTGCCTGCCGGGCTTGTCACCCATCGCGCAGAGACGCGCGCCGGTACGGAAAACAGGTGACAAGGAAGTGACGATGAGCCGGCAAGCGAACACGATGCGCAAGCAACCCCTCTCACGCACCACAGATCCGACATTTCAATCAGCGCACCAGCGAACGGCGCTTCATCTCGAGCTGCGTGATCAGACGTTGCAGCGTGTTTTCCGCGCTGCCCGGCAGCGTCAGAAAGCGGAAGCCGAGCTGAAAACGCTGCGTGCCATTCGGCAACGCGGTGGAGCGATGCGACACGAGTTGCAGATCGAGCGAGAGCCGGCCGAGCGCGCCGAGCGACAGTTCGCAATCGAGCAGGCGCGTGCCCATCGGCAATTCGGCCACGCGTTCGTCCGTGGTGCGCATGCCGACGCCGCCGAGCGACAGGTCGTGCACTTCAAAGCGAAACGAATCGCCTTCGGGCAAACGGCCGGAGCATACGTACGGATCGAGAATCGGCGCATCGACGCGGAAGTACTCGCGGCGCTGCACGTAAAACAGCACCTCGGGGAAATCGGCCTCGAATGCGGGCAGTCCTTCGAAACGGGTCTCGCGCGGCGTGCCGGTGGCGAATTCGACACGCACGCCGTCCGGCTGCGCGTGGAACTGGCAGCGCGGTGCGCTCAGCAAGCCTTTGTTCTGATCGGACAACGCGCCCCAGTCGAACGTGAAGCTGCGGCCGCGCACGTCGACGTCGAGTAGACGCGTGACGAGCTGTCCGCCTGCATATTGAACGGTGAGGAAATCGCCGCGATTGACGAGATTGCGTAACTGGACGCCGATCTCCAGCGGATTGCGACGGCCAAAATCGTTGCCGCCGTCGTCGGTCGGAGCGTGCAGCTGGCCGTGTGTGTCGGTCTGGCCGTTCGACTGGGTAGTATCCATGGGCTTGCCGGTATGCATGTTCTTGCGGGCGCGTGCCAGGGCTCCTGCCGGGGCTTTCGCGCGGTCTTCATCGAAGCCGCAGCACGCGCATCCCAACCGGACATTACAACGCTTTCCGGTATTGGGTCTAACTGATTAGCGGCAGCATCCGGCCAAAATTTAGGGGCCTGTAATGAATTATTTGCCGCAAACGTTAAACCGCGCCATGCCACTCGCGGGTGGACCGGCCGCCCGTGGGCGGCCGGCCTCGTCCGTCTTGCTATGCACCTGGCCCCGTCGCGTGCATGGTTTTGATTCGGTTAAGTGATCGGTTGATTCGAACTGCGGTCACGGCAGCTCAGCCCATCTTCTGCATGATGGACATCAGTTTTTTCGCGTAGTGCGGATCGGTTGCGTAACCGGCGCGCTGCATGCCATTGGCGAAGCCGTTCACGTCATGCGCCGAATTGATCACCTGCGCGTAACGCGGATTGCCCTTGAGCAGACTCGCGTAATCGGTCATGGCTTCCTGATACGAGTCGTACGCGCGGAATTTTTCGACAACGCGCTGCGGCTTGCCGTTCACATATTCGGTCGTGACCGTCGACACGGTCTTGCCGGTCCAGTCCTTGCTCGCCTTGATGCCGAACACGTTGTGGCTGGTCGAGCCGTCCGCCTTCTTGATCTCGCTCTTGCCCCAGCCCGATTCGAGCGCGGCCTGGCCGATGATGAAGCGCGCCGGAATGCCGGTCGCAGCGCTGGCGGCTTGCGCAGGTTGGGCGAGCTTGTCGACGAAAGCGTCGACCTTCGGCGAGCTGCCGTCGCCTTTCAGCGGCGGAGTGAGCGCGCTGTTGGCCGAGTAGCCCTTGCCCATCGCCAGTTGGCCGTTGGCCTGCGCATTGCCGTACGCCTTGGCGAGCGCGTTCAGCGCCGCGGTCTGGCCTTCGTCGCCGCCGCCGCTGCCGCCGCCCAATGAGTTAGCCATGCCGGTCAAACCACCCGCACCGCCGCCCACCTGCATGCCCTGATTGCGCATCAGTTGCTTGAGCATTGCGTCAGCCACGCCAATGCCCTTTTGCGACATCTGTTGCGACAACTGCTGATCCATCATCGACGTGAAGGTGGCGCTGTCGTGCGAATCGAACGGACCGTCTTGCGGGGTCGCGTCGCGCATGCTCTTCAACATCATCTGCGTGAACACCGCGTCGAACTGCTGCGCGGCCATCTTCATGCCGGCTTGCGGCGATGCCTTGGCTTGCGCGCTCAGCTTCGCGAAACCCTGCACGTCGAGCGCGAAGCGCTGGGTCAGGTCGTTCGCCGAAGCGGCGGAATTGGTCGTATCCGAATTCATCCCGTGTCTTCCTTAGATGATTTCCAGGTCGGCGCGCAGAGCGCCCGCCGCTTTCATCGCCTGCAGGATCGACATCAGATCCGCGGGCGTCGCACCCAATGCGTTGAGCGCCTTCACCACTTCGGCGAGATTGGCGCCGGCGGTCACCAGCTTCAGTGCGCCGTTGTCCTGCTTCATCTGAATCTGCGACTGCTTGGCCACCACCGTCTGGCCGTTCGAGAACGCGCCAGGTTGGCTCACCACCGGCTGCGTATTGATCACGACCGAGAGGTTGCCATGCGCCACCGCGCAGTTCTGCAGCGTGACCATCTGATTCATCACGATCGAGCCGGTGCGCGCGTTCAGGATCACCTTCGCGGCGGCTTGCGCCGGCTTGACGTCGAGGTTCTGCAACTGCGCCATGAAGGCGACCTGCTGCTCCGGATCGCTCGGCGCGCGCAGTTGAATCGTGCGGCCGTCGAGCGCGGTTGCCGTGCCGCCGCCGAACGCGTTGTTCACCGCGGCCACCACGCGCTGCGTGGTGTCGTAGTCCATTTCGTTCAGGTCGAGCTGCATCGTGCCCGCTTGCGACACTGAAGTCGGCACCGCGCGTTCGACAATCGCGCCGCCGGCGATGCGGCCCGCGGCCAGCGTGTTCACCTGCACCTTGCTGCCGTTGGCGCTCGCGCCGGCGCCGCCGACCGCGAGATTGCCCTGGCCGAGCGCATACACCTGGCCGTCGGCGCCCTTCAGCGGCGTAAGCAGCAGCGTGCCGCCGCGCAGGCTCTTCGCATTGCCGAGCGACGACACGGTCACGTCGATCGCTTCGCCGGGACGCGCGAACGGCGGCAGCACCGCCGTCACCATCACCGCGGCGACGTTCTTCAGCTGGATGTTCGACAGCGACGACTGCGAATTGCTCGAACCCGCCGCCTGGTTGTTGATCGAGATGCCGAGGTTCGCCAGCATGTTGGCGAGCGTCTGCGTGGTGAACGGCGTTTGCGTGGTCTGGTCGCCCGTACCGTCGAGGCCGACGACGAGGCCATAGCCGATCAGCGGATTGTCGCGCACGCCCTGGATCTGCACGAGGTCCTTCAGCCGTTCGGCATGAGCAGGCGTGGCGGCCGGCAGCGCCGCGCAGGCGAGCGCGACGAAGGCCAGCGCGCGGCCGAAACCGGCGAATCGCGCGAGGCGGGTGCGGATGCGTATACGGAAGAGGACGGTACGCATGATCACCACGGCGACACGTTGAGGAAGAAGCGCTGCAGGAAGCCCATGTTCTCGGATTCGTCGATATAGCCCTTCGCGGAATATTCGATCTTCGCGTCGGCCACCTGGGTCGAGTACACGGCGTTCAGGTTGGAGATCGTGTTGGGATTCACCACGCCCGAAAAGCGCACGAATTCATTGCCCTGGTTGATCAGCATCTGCTTTTCGCCGCTGACCATCAGGTTGCCGTTCGGCAGCACGCCGGTCACCGTGACGGTGATCACGCCGCTGAACGTGTTCGACGCATTCGCGCCGCCCGTCGCGGCGAACTTGTTGGCGCCGTTCGCGCTCAGGTTGACCTTGCCGAACAGGCCGCTGAGAAAGCCGGAGGTGGGCACGTCGAAGTTGGTGTTGCCGCTGCGGTTGACGCCCGCGCCCGAGGACTTGGTCGCGTTGACGTTTTCCTGGATCACGATCGTCAGGATGTCGCCGACATTGCGCGGCCGCTGGTCTTCGAACAGCGGACGGCCCGCGTAACCCGGGTTGTAGATCGAGCCCGGCGACTGCGCCGACGGCGGCATCGGTGGCAGCGCAGTCATCGGTTGCTGCGTGATCGGCTGCTTCGGCACGAGGCCGCAGCCACCCAGGGCCGCGAGCAGCGTGAGCTGCACGAGCGCCTGAGCGGTGCGCGAATGAACCGGATTGCGAGTGAAGTGCGACATCATCATTACCGCCTGTTAATTCCCAGTCCCTCGAGCCTCAAACCTGCATCTGGCTCAGGGTCTGCAGCATCTGGTCGGAGGTCGTCACGGCCTTGCTGTTGATTTCGTAAGCGCGTTGCGTCTGGATCATGTTCACCAGTTCCTGCACCACGTTCACGTTCGATGCTTCCACATACCCCTGATTCAACGTGCCGGCGCCGTTCAGGCCCGGCTGCGCGACGTTCGGCGCGCCCGACGAAGCGGTTTCCGCGAACAGGTTTTCACCCTTCGCATCCAGACCGGCCGGGTTGATGAAAGTCGCGATCTGCATCGAGCCGAGCTGCTGGCTGTTGGTCGAGCCGGCCACGGTGATCGACACCACGCCGTCGCTGCCGATGGTGAGCGAGGTCGCGTTGTTCGGGATCGTGATCGCCGGGATCACCTGGTAGCCGCTCGATGTCACGAGCTGGCCTTGCGCGTTGGTCTGGAACGAACCGTCGCGGGTATAGGCGGTCGTGCCGTCGGGCATCTGCACCTGGAAAAAGCCCTGACCGTTGATGGCGACGTCTTTCGAGTTGCCGGTCTGCTGCAGGTTGCCCTGCGTGTACAGACGTTCGGTAGCAACTTGCTGCACGCCCGTGCCGAGCTGGATGCCGGACGGCAGTTCGGTGTTCTGCGTCGAGTTCGCGCCCGGCTGGCGGACGGTCTGATACAGCAGATCCTCGAACACCGCGCGCGAGCCCTTGAAGCCGTTGGTGCTGACGTTCGCGAGGTTGTTCGAGATCACGTCCATCTGCGCCTGTTGCGCATTCATGCCGGTCGCGGCGATGTAGAGTGAGCGATTCATGGTTCTTCTCCGGTGTCGATCGGTGTTGGCGCTTTAGCGCCTGCTCCGATCTCATGCAACTTGTTTGCTGCGCCTACGCGCCTGTTAGCTAAAGCTGAGCAGCTGGTTGGCGGACTGGTCATTCTTGTCGGCGCTTTCCAGCAGCTTCGTCTGCATCTGGAACTGGCGCGCGTTGGTGATCATCGAGACCATTGCGCTGACCGGGTTCACGTTGCTGCCTTCGAGCGAGGCCGGCGCGAGCGTGACAGCCGGATCGGCGTCAGCGGCATTGCCGTCGGCGGTGCGAAACAGGCCGTCGTCGCCGCGCGTCATGGTTTGCGGATCCGGATTCACCAGCTTCAACTGATCGACCGTCACCACCGCCGTCGGCGGATCGCCCGGCGTCAGCGCGGACACCGTGCCGTCCTTGCCGATGGTGATTTCCGCGCCCGGCGGCACCGACACCGGGCCGCCGTTGCCGAGCACCACCTGATTGGTGGCGTTCACAATTTGGCCGTTTTCGTCGACATGCAGATTGCCGGCGCGCGTGTAGGCCTCGCCGCCGTCGGCGGTTTGCACCGCCAGCCAGCCCGGCCCCTGAATCGCCACGTCGAGCGGGTTGCCCGTCTGCTGGATCGGCCCGGGCGTGTAGTCCGCGCCCGGCGTCGACGACAGCACGAAGGTGCGCGTGGTGTTGTCGTTGATCGAACTGCCGTCGCCGAACGACATCGGCACGGCGCGGAAAGTCGCCAGTTGCGCGCGAAAACCGGTGGTCGATGCGTTGGCCAGGTTGTTCGCGACGATTGCCTGCTGTTCGAGCGCCTGCGTACTGCCCGACATCGCGGTGTAGATCAGCCGATCCATGATGGGTTAGTCCCGGTCGCTTACAGGTTGATCAGGGTCTGGTCGACGGTCTGCTGAGTCTTGATCGTCTGCGCGTTCGCTTGATAGTTGCGTTGCGCGGTGATCAGGTTCACCAGTTCGCTCGTCAGATCGACGTTGGAGTTTTCCACCGCGCCGCCTTGCAGCACGCCGTGGTTGGTCGAGCCCGGCGCCGAAATCTGCGCGACGCCCGAAGCCGAGGTTTGCTGGAACTCGTTGTTGCCGAGGTTCACGAGACCGTTCTGGTTCGAGAAGTTCGCCAGCACGATCTGGCCGAGAGCCGCGGTTTGCTGGTTCGAATAGTTGCCGGTCAGCGTGCCGTCGGCGCCGATCGTGAAGCTCGTCAGCGTGCCCGCGGCGAAGCCGTCGGGCTGCAGCGAGTTCACGCCGTCCTTGCCGCCGAACTGCGTCGTGCCGGCGATGTTCAGCGTCAGCTTCTGCGGCGTCGACGAACCGTCGGTAGTCGGGATCGAGAAGTTGTAGGCAAACGGCGTGGTGGTGGCGACACCCGACGCGTCCGTCGTGCCGAGCAGCGTGCCCGACGAGTTGAAGTTCGCGTGGCCGACCAGTTGCGCGGTGCCTGTCGAGGTGCCGGCATACACGTTCCACGTACCGGCCGACGTCTTGGCGAAGTACATGTTGACCGTCTGCGAGCCGCCGAGCGAGTCGTAGACCGTCGTGCTGGTCGAGTAGTTGTACGTCGACGAGCTGTTCTGGTTGAACGCCACCGGGGTCGGCGCGATCGCGACGCTGTCGCCGGTCGCCGGCACGCCGTTGAACGTGATGGTCTGGCCGTTGCCGAGCGAGATCGCCGTGCCCGCCGTGTAGGTCGCGGCGGCGGACGTCGTGCCGAGCGTGGTGTCGGTGACCGTGTAGGTCGTCGGGCTCGTGAAGTTGACGGTGTAGCTGTCGTTGTTCGTGCCCGAAGCGGTGTTCGTGATGGTCGCGCCCGGCGTCGTCAGCGTGCTGCCCGCGACGAGCGTCGGCGTGACGGCCGGGGTGCCGAGCATCAAAGGATCCTGCGCGTTCAGGTTCAGACCGGCCGTGATCTTGGTGGTCGCTTGCGGCGCGATGTTCGCGGTCGGCACGGTGAGCGGCACGGTCTGCGCGGTGTTGATGATGCCCGAGCTGTTCGCGGCATAGCCCATCAGCTGCAGGCCTTGCGCGTTGGTGATGAAGCCGTTCTTGTCGAGCTGGAACACCCCGTTGCGCGAGTACACCAGCGAGCCGTTATTCGACAACTGGAAGAAGCCGTTGCCGTTGATCGCGACGTCGAGCGCCTGGTTGGTGCTGGTGATCGTGCCTTGCGAGAACTGCTGCTGCACTTCGGCGAGCTTGGTGCCGATGCCGACCTGGTTGCCCACTGCGGTCGCCACGGAATTGGCGTACATGTCGGCGAATTGCGCAGCGCCGCTCTTGAAGCCAACCGTATTCGCGTTGGCAATGTTGTTGCCGATCACGTCGAGGTCGCTCGACGATGCTGACAAACCACTCAAACCTTGTTGGTAACCCATGACGGTCTCCGTATCTGGAAAGTCGTAACTGACAGAATCTGAATCAGAGGATGGCGGCGACGCTGGTCAAGCCGACCGTCGAGCCGTTCGACAGCACGAGGCCCGGCGTACCGTTGGGCTGCATGACGACGCTTTGCACCGTGGAGCCCGTGAGCGTGGTGGCCGTGGCCTGTTGACCGTTGATCGTGCCGACCGCGCTGATCGTGTAGGTGCCGTCCGGCAGCGCATTGCCGGCCGTGTCGGTCGGCGTCCAGCCCACCGGAATCGTGCCGGCCGACTGCTTGCCGAGGTCGATCGTGTTGACGATCTGACCTGCCGAGTTCTTCACGACGACCTGCAGATCGCCCACCGAGTTGGCGAGCTGCACGCCGAACGCGGCGGCCTTGCCGCTCGCGACCGCCACCGAGCTGCCCGGGGCGAGCACGGTCGAGCCGATCAGCAACGCGGCTTGCGACTGCTGGCCCGCCGACATCTGCGTGGCGAGCGAGCTGAGCGTGGTGTTCAACTGGCTGATGCCCGAGACCGTGTTGATCTGCGCCAGCTGCGAGGTCATCTGCGAGCTGTCCATCGGATTGGTCGGGTCCTGGTTCTTCAACTGCGCGACGAGCAGTTGCAGGAAGGTGTTCTGCAGATCGGTCGCCGAGGTGCCGGACGTGCTGCCCGTCGAACTCGAGGCACTGTTCGTGCCGTTCATCGTATCGAGCAGCGTTTGCGACACAGTCGTGCCGCTGCCGCCAATGGTGGTGTTGGTGGTCAAGGAGCTCTCCTCAGGTTCCGATCGTGAGCGTTTTCAGCATCAGTGTCTTGGCGGTGTTCAGGGTCTCGACGTTGGCCTGGTATGAGCGCGAGGCCGAGATCATGTTGACCATCTCCTGCACCGGATCGACGTTCGGCAACGTGACGTAGCCGTCCGAGTTCGCGGCCGGATTGCCGGGGTCGTAGGCGGTCTTCATCGGCGTCGGGTCGTCGACCACGCCGGTAACCTGCACGCCGCCGACCTGCTGGCCGGAAGCCGTGCGCGCGCCGCCGAGCGGGCTGACCGCGAACACGACCTGCTTGGCCTTGTACGGCTGGCCGTCCGGGCCGGTCGTGCTGTCCGCGTTGGCGAGATTCGACGCCGTCACGTTGAGTCGCTGCGACTGCGCCGACATCGCGGAGCCTGCAACACCAAAAATGTTCATCAGGGATGGCATGTTTCCTGACTTCTCCTGCCGGTTCGAACCGGCTCAAGTGTTAATCCCGTAGCGATTGTTCTTGCGTACTGCTGAGTCTGTCGCCGTGGCTTCTTACGAGCCCGACTGGATTGCCGACAGCATCGATTTGATCTGGCCGGATAGCACCGTCATGCCCGATTCGAAGTGCAACGTGTTGTCCGCGAACTGCACCCGCTCGGTATCGATGTCGACCGTGTTGCCGTCGAGTGCGGGTTGCGTCGGCACGCGGTATTGCAGGTTGCCGTAGTCGTCGGACGTGCCGCCGGTCGGCGTCAGCGTCGACTTGCCGGCCATGTGGCCCGGCGCGGTCGACACCATCGACATGCCGCTCGTCACACCCGCGGGCTGAGTCATCGCCAGCGTCGCGTTGTTCGACGCAGCGGTTCCAGTAGCGCCGCCGCTCTTCTTCAGCGCGCCGGCGAGCGACGAGGCGAAGTCGACGTCGCGCGCCTTGTACCCGGGGGTATCGGCGTTGGCGATATTCGACGACAGCAGCTCCTGCCGATAGGCGCGTACATCGAGCGCTTCACGGCCAAAGGCGAATTCGGCATCGAGTTTGTCCAGCATAAGAATCTCCGGAGAACGTTCCCGAGGCTTCCCGTGCATGCCTCGCGTGAGGACTGCACCAGGCGGGAAGACCTTTTTGCATGAGGTGCATCTTATGGGCCGAACGCAAGCGGCAATCGGACGAATAACCGGGAAAGGGGGCTTCTATTCAACGTTTGCGCAAAGGAGGCGCTCACTAGAATGCAAGGCGTACCGATGCATTCGATGGAGAAACAAGATGGACCAGCCCGCCTTCGATCCGACGCACCACGCGAATTGCGCGGCGGCGCATCGCGTGGGTGCGGGCGCTGGCGTCGCGCGGCGTGCCGCGCGCACGGCCTCGCGTCTCCTGATTCGCCTTGTGGTGAGCCTGACGGTGTGGGTCGCCGGTGGCATCGTGCTGCTGCCGGTCAACGCGCAGGCTCAGGAAGCCGGCGGCCCGATCGTGATTCCGGGTCCGGGAGAAAAGAATCCGGCTGCGCTCGCGGATCTGGCCGAGCACATGCAAGCCACGCCTGCAAAGCGCACTGGCTCCGCTGCAACGTTGGCCGCCGCCACCGCGCAGTCGCTGACGCCGAATTCCACGGCTCGCGACGCCGATTCATTCACGCGCGCCGCCAATGCGAGCGGCTCGATCGTCATTCCGGGCGCGGGCGAACCGCCGGCCGCGCCGCAAATGATTCGCACCAGCTTCAAGCCCGACGCCAGCGGTGTCGTGACGATTCCCGCGCCGGGCAGTGGCAATGCCGTGGACGGTGTCGCCAGAGTCAACGTCGTGCCGGGTTCGCGTCAGGCGGTTCCGGTCGTGGTGACGCCTGCGCCGCAGGCGAATGACACACGGCAAGCCGCGGGCGTTCAGCCGGTGGCCGCCAATGCGCCGCTCAACGCAGCCGCTGGGGCCTCCGCGGCGGCAGGATTCGATAGCCTCGCTTCACGCGGAGAGCCGCCGCAGTTGGGCGCGAATGGCAAGCCGGTCGCGACCCGTGCCGCTGTCGCGCCGGCTGCGACGGCCGCGCCCGCGCCGGCCGCTATCGCTCGCACACCGACGGTGCGGCAAGTCGCTCCCGCCGTCGCGCAACAGAATCTTCGCCCCGCGACGCTCGCGCCAGCTGCGCCGCTGCCCGGCCAGCAAGATCCGGAAGCGATCCGCAGCGCCGCGCTCGCGTTCCTGCAGCAGCAGTCCACCGGTTTGCCCGGCAAGGTCGACATCACCGTGGCGCCGGCGTTTCCGCGCGGTCTCGCAGACTGCACGATGCTCGAACCGTTCATGCCGAGCGGCGCGCGCCTGTGGGGCCGCATGACCGTCGGCGTGCGCTGCGCGGGCGAGCGCCCGTGGACCATTTATCTGCAGGCGCGCATCTCGCTGCACGCCACGTACTATCTGGCCGCGCGTGCCATGGCGCCGGGCGAAGTGCTCACCGCCGCCGACCTCGTTGCGCGCGACGGCGACCTGACCGGCTTGCCCCAGGCCATTGTCACGGATCCGTCGCAGGCGGTCGGCTCGGTCACGCTCACGCGCGTCGCCGGCGGCATGCCGCTGCGCCGCGACATGCTGAAAAGCGCGTCGGCGGTATCGATCGGACAGACGGTGCGGGTCGTGGCGGCCGGCGATGGTTTCGCGATTTCGGCGGAAGGCAGCGCGATGAACAATGCGTCGCCGGGCCAGCAGGTGCGGGTCAAGACGGCGAACGGCCAGATCATTTCCGGCATCGTGAAAGACGGCGCGACCGTGGAGATTCAGCTGTGAGCCGCTACGGCGAGCACGCCATGACGAACTCCGGCGCCACGCCCGTTCTTGCGGCCGCGAGCGCTGCGGCGGGCTGCGCCGGAAGCAGGCCAGCCAAGGGGCCGGCCGGAGATGTAAGGAAAGGTAACGCCTTGATCGATTGCGCTAAAGTTTTGATCAGCGGTAGCCGTTATAAGGATCAAATCGTTCAGGAAGCCAATCGTGAAAGTCGATTCCACAACCAATTCGAATCTGCCGACGTTGAAAGACGCCCTGTCCCGTTCGCAACAAAGCGACGCGACGACCGCGAACAGCAACGCGCAGAATGCGGGCACGGCCTCGCAGACCACCACCAGCGGTTCGGGCGACGCCAGCGTCAGCCTGTCGGGTCTGTCGCAGCATCTGCGCAGCCTCGCGGCGTCCGGCTCGGCCGATATCGACACGGCGCACGTCGAGTCGATCAAGCAAGCCATCAAGGACGGCTCGCTGAAGATCGATTCCGGCAAGATCGCCGACGGCGTGCTGAACACCGCACGCGAACTGTTGCAAAGCAAAACCTCGTCGGCCGGCAACTGATCGACGCATCGAAGTACGGTGAAGTGCCGGGCGGCGTTCGACAAACCCGGCTCGCGGAGCATTCGCGAGCCGTCGTGTTCAGCGAGTTGTTGAGATGAAAGACGCCCTGCTTGCCACCCTCATCGAAGAATATTCGGCCGTCGAGGCATTTGCCTCGATTCTGACGCTCGAGACCAAGGCGCTGACTGCCTTGTCGCCGCTGGAATTGCTGCCGCCGATCGTCGAGAAGAAAACCGAACTGATCGGCGAGCTCGCCAAGCTCGAAGCCACGCGTGACGGGCTGCTCGCCGAGCTGGGCTTTCCGGCCGGCTGGCCCGGCATGGAGCTCGCGGCCAGTACCGACCCACGCATCGCCGAGCAATGGTCGCTGCTGCAGAAAGCCGCCGAACGCGCGCGGCGCTGCAATACCAGCAACGGTGAACTGATCCGCGTGCGCATGGACTACAACCAGCGGGCACTCACGGCGCTGCAGGTGGCCGTGCCGCAGAAGGTCGGTTTTTATGGTCCAGATGGCCGGATTCCGGCGCGTCCCACCGTGTAGAGATTGTCGTTGGACCCGCATGGCCTGACGCGCGGGTCTGGCTGAAACAGCTGTATTGAAAAGGGCTCGTCTTTTGACGAGCCCTTTTTGCTTTTCAAGCATTCCGTATCGATCACGCCGCCCTCCTTCCCACACACGTTAGCCATCCGGCCAGGTGGCGCGGAATCGCCACCCGCGTTGAAATCACGGCTTCCCCCTTACTGAGTCGCTCCGTCGTCCCGGGCTTTTTCAAAGCTATCCGGACGTGCATCAACGGAGTGCTAAGCACTAGCGAGATTGTGTAATGGTGTGTATGATTCGAGGAGTGCAGTATGAAAAGTGCCGAGGTCGTGAAACTCATTCAAGCGGCGGGTTGGCAGCTGGTCCGCATATCGGGCAGCCACCATCATTTTCGTCACGCGGCAAGATCCGGTCTCGTGACCATCCCGCATCCGAAGAAAGACCTTCCGCCCGGCACATTGAACAGCATCCTGAAACAGGCGGGCCTGAAATGAAAAACCTGACTTTCCCTATCGCGATTGAACCGGGTAGCGCGGATCACGCGTTCGGCGTCATCGTGCCCGACATTCCGGGCTGTTATGCGGCAGGCGACACGCTGGAGGAAGCCTACGCGAACGCCAAGGAAGCTATCGAGGCACATCTGGACCTGCTGCTCGACGAGGGCTTGCCGATTCCCGCGCGACGAACGCTGCAAGAGCATCGGCGCAATCCCGACTATGCGGATTTCACGTGGGGACTTGTCGCCACCCGGAATATTCCCGCCTTGAAGAAGGCGGTACGTATCAATATCTCGCTGCCCGAAGCGCTGGTCCAGGAGATCGACACTTATGCCCAGGCGCGTGGCATGTCGCGCTCGGCCTTTCTGGCACTGGCCGCGGAACATGAAATGGCCGAGGCATGAGGAAAAGCGGATGCGCGACGCTCCGCTCCCTGCTCATTCATACCATCGAGTACTCGAACTTCAGGTCGCCTCGGCGTTCGCCCAGGCCATCTCGCGCAAGCGCGTGCGCAAACGGGCCACGGCCTGGCTGTGCAACTGGCACACCCGTGATTCGCTGACTTCCATCACCGCGCCAATTTCGCGCAGGTTCATGCCGCGTTCGTAGTACAGCGACATCAGCAGCTTCTCGCGATCCGGCAGGCGGTCGATCGCCTCCACCAGTGCCGAGCGCAGGCTGTCGTCGAGCAGCGCCGACAGCGGGTCCGAGTGATCGACACAGTAGCGGTCGAGGAACGGCTCGTCGTCCGCCGAACGGTCGAAGTCTTCGTAGTAGATCAGCTGGCTGCCGTGCAGATCCTGCAGCATCGACTGATACTCGTCGAGCGGCATTTGCAGGTGCTCGGCAATCTCCGTTTCGCTCGCCGAGCGGCCCAGGTTCTGCTCCACCTTGTGCACCGCCGTTTCCACTTCACGCGAGGTGCGCCGCAAGCTGCGCGGCAACCAGTCGTTGCTGCGCAACTCGTCGAGCATCGCGCCGCGAATCCGCTGGCTGGCGTAAGTCTCGAACTGCGCGCCCTGGTCTTCCTTGTAGCGGCTTGCCGCGTCCAGCAGTCCGATCATGCCGGCCTGGATCAGATCGTCGAGATCGACGCTCGCCGGCATCTTGGCGACGAGCTGCAAGCCGAGGCGACGCACGAGCGGTGCGTACTTCGTCAGAACTTCGGCTTGGGAAATCTTTCCCTGAGCGTTGTACATCGTGCTCCCCTTGTCCTTGTGCCGCCTCTAGGCGTGCTGCGCAGACGGTTGGTCGGCGTGTTGCGCCGCTGTAACTGTCGCAGGCGCCATCCACGGCGTTTGCGACGACATCGCTGGCCGCATCGGCCAGTACTGCAATTCGGCCGCGAGGTGCCGGAAGTCGCGCGCAGCCGGTGTCGATGGAAACGCATCGACGACACAACGCGACAACTCCAGGGCTCGCGCCATCCGCCCATCGGCGGCAATACAACCGGCGTCTTCCAGCGCCACCGTCAGGTAGCGCCCGGCCACGCCGGCCAGGTTTGCAAACGCGGTATGCGCGTCGTTCACGCTCTGCACGTGGTTCACCAGCACGCGGAACTGCGCGATGGCGTGCCCGTAGTGCAGGCGCTTCATGCATGCGTACGCGTCGGTGATCGCCTGCGCGGCCATGCGCGTGACGATCATTACGTCGTGCGCCTGCATCGCGAGCGCCGACAGGTGGCCTTGCGGATCGAGTTGCGCGTCGATCAGCACGACATCGGCGGAGCCTCGCAACACCACACCGAACTCCGCAGCCGTATGGCCTTCCCGGTTAGGACGCGAGGCGGCCAGCACCGAGAAGCCGAGCGCGTGCCGCGCGGCGGCGTCGTCGAGCGTCATCTCGCCACGCATCACGGCGGCGAAATTGCCTGCGCCGCGCACGCCGCCGAGCATCGCGCTCACCGACTTCTCGCCGAGGCATTCGTCGATTACCAGCACGTCTTTACCTTGCTGCGCCAACGCGGCGGCGAGGTTCACCACCGTCGTCGTCGAGCCGACACCGGCCGAGCCGCTCGTCACCGCAATCACGCGCGAGCCGCTGCGAGCCAACATCCGCCGCAATCCTTCTGCCTGATCGGAGATGAGCTTATCCAAAGCGGACCTCGTGCAACTCGGACGTGGAACGCGCGGACAAAGCGGACAGCAAAGCCGGAATGTCGTCGTCGTGTGGCACGAATGGCGAGTTGTCGCGCGGTATGCAGAAGGCGCTCTTGATCAGGAATTTCCTCGTCGCGACGTACAGGTTCTCCGGCACCTTCTGACCGGTCGACACGTAGTGCACCGGCAGCTTGTAGCGGATCACCGTATCGAGCACGCCGCCTAGATTGGTGGCTTCGTCGAGCTTGGTCAGAATGCAGCCGGCGAGCGGCTGTTGATCGGGCGCGCGCTGATAGGCCTGCACGACTTCGTTGAGCGTGTCGCCGTGGCTCGTTGCGTTGAGCAGCAACAGGCGCTGCACCGGCTGACCAGCGTGGCACAGCATTGCGATCTGGTCGGAGACGAGGCGGTCGCGCTGGCTCATGCCGATCGTGTCGATCAGCACGATGTGCTTGTTGCGCAGTTCGGAGAGCGCGAGTTGCAGGTCGGCACCGTCCTTCACCGCGTGCACCGAGACGCCGAGAATCTTGCCGAAGATGCGCAGTTGTTCGTGGCCGCCGATCCGGTAGCTGTCGGTGGTGAGCAACGCGACCTTGCTGGCGCCGAAGCGCATCACGCAGCGCGCGGCAAGCTTGGCGGTGGTCGTCGTCTTGCCGACGCCCGTCGGGCCCATTAGCGCGAACACACCGCCGCGCTCCATCAGCGCGTCTTCGTCTTCCATCACCGGCAGGTTCGAATCGAGCACCGAGCGGACCCAGTCCATGCCGCCTTCCATGTTCTCGACGTCGTCCGGCAGGTTGTCGACCATCATCTGCACGAGCTGCGCGGAGAAACCGGCGGCGAACAGATGCTTGGTGAGCGAGGCGCGCACTGGATTGCGGCGCTGGCGTTCGCCCCACAGCAAGCCGGCGAAGTGTTCTTCCATCATCCCGCGCATCGACGACAGTTCGCTCATCACGGTGTCGTTGACGACCTGCTCCATGCGCGCCTTGATCGCTTCGGCGACCGAAGCGGGCGTGCGGGCGTCATCGCTCGAGGACGGCGCGGGTGCGTTTTTCTGCGCGGCGCGGCGCGCGGCGGCTTGCGCGCCTTCGCGCGCCCAGTCGGGCGTGTCGACGGCTTGCGGCGCGGGGGTCTTGCCCGGCTCGACGGCGGCGCCGAGGCCCTTGGCCATCGCAGCGGCCGGCGTCATCGCCGCGGGGCGCGCGCTGTATGCGCCTTGCGGCTGCTGTTCGGCGGCGATGCGGCGCGCGTGGTCGATCAACCATGGATTCGATTCGGCCATGGTGCGCGGCGTTTGCGCGTTGGAGCTCGGCGCGCTCGGCGCAGCCGGTACGCCGGCCGCTTTGAGCAGATCGGCGCGGATGTCTTCGGTGAGACGCGACGCCGCGGCGCGGGCGCTCGGTTGTTCGAGGGCGATCGGTTGCGACGGCAACGCCGCTGCTGGCTTGACCGGTGCCGCTGCCTTCACCGGCGCGGCCGGCAACGCTTTGGGCGTGCCCGCCAATGCGGCCTTCGGCGCGTTCGCGGCCGGCTTCATGATGGCGGCCGGTGCGTCGCTCGCGTCTTCATCGGCGTGGCTGGAATTGGCGTGGACCGAGCTGTTGCCCGCATTCTCCGCGCCCGCTTCCGGGCTTGCGCCGAACACCGACGAGAACACATCGGGCATGCCGCTCGCATACGGATTCGCCTGCATCGCCGATGTTGCCGGCATGGCGCGCGGTGCGGCGAGCGCCGGTTGTCCAGCCATGACATTCATCGATCCAGCCTGCGTTGCGCCGGCGCCTGCGCGCGGAACCTTCGGCGTGATGGCGGCGAGGTCGCTGTCGGCCAGTGCGACGATCTCGACGCTGCCGTCGTCCATCGTGCGATTGGACAGTACGACGGCATCCGCGCCCAACGCTTCGCGCACGAGACGCAGCGCATCACGACTGGTAGCACCGACAAATTTACGAATGTTCAAGCTGGACCCCCGATGAGGTAAACGGACTAACGGACCGGCAACATACCGCTTCCCATTGAGATCATTATTGCGAAACCCGTCGAGTCACGATCGATGGATAAAGACCGTTAAACGTGGGCAATTCGGGCGATGGAAACGCGCCGCAAGTCATGCGCACGGCGGTTTTAAACATGCCTTTCCCGCGCGCGCGGCGGCGCTTTCGCGGACGCAGCATGTACTCCGCCGTCCGCTCGCGGCATGAAAAGTCAGGCGCCGAAATGAAAACCGGCGCTCGATGAGCGCCGGCAAGAGACATCGGCCGGAAGCAGGCCACGGTGAGCTGCCCGCGTCAGCCGTGCGCGCCGATCAGATTCACCACCTTGATATTGCGCGTGTCGGGCACTTCCGCATACGACAGCACCTTCAACTGCGGCAGGCTGCGGCGCAGGAAACGCGCGAGCATCGGCCGCAACGCGTGCTGCACGAGCAGCACGGGCGCGAGCCCGAGGTTCTGCTGACGCGTCATCGCCTTCTGGGTTTCGTTCAGCAGCGTGTGCGCGAGGCCTGGCTCGAGACCCGGATTGGAGCCGGTCGAGAGCGCCTGCGAGAGCACACGCTCGAGATTCGAATCGAGGCCCATCACCTGCATGTCGCCGATGCCCGGGAACCACTGCTGCGTGATCGCGCGACCCAGCGCGAGGCGCACGGCGGCGGTGAGGTCGTGCGCGTCGGTGATCTTCGGCGTGTGTTCGGAGAGCGCTTCGAGGATCGTGCGCATGTCGCGGATCGGCACGCCTTCTTCCAGCAGGTTTTGCAGCACCTTTTGCAGCGTGGTGAGCGGCAGCGACTTCGGCACCAGATCGTCGACCAGCGACGGCGTGTCCTTCTGCATCCGCTCGAGCAGCGCCTGCACTTCCCGGCGGCCGAGCAGTTCCGACGCGTGCGTGACCACGAGGTGATTCAGGTGCGTCGCCACCACGGTGCTCGAATCGACCACCGTGTAGCCGTACACCTGCGCCTGTTCGCGCAGGTTCGTATCGATCCAGATGGCCGGCAAGCCGAAGGCGGGATCCTGCGTCGGCGTGCCCGGCAGCGCGGCGGAGACCTGGCCTGGATTGATCGCCAGCCACTGGCCCGGATACGCTTCACCGACACCCACTTCGACGCCCTTGAGCGCGATGCGATAGCCGTTCGGCCGCAACTCAAGGTTGTCGCGGATATGAATGACCGGCGGCAGAAAGCCGATTTCCTGCGCGAACTTCTTGCGGATGCTCTTGATCCGCTTGAGCAGTTCGCCGTCCGAGTTCTTGTCAACGAGCGGGATCAGCCGGTAGCCGACTTCAAGGCCGAGCGTGTCGATCATCGTCACGTCGTCCCAGCTCGCTTCGGTGTTTTCGACCGGCGCCATCGCGGCCGGCGCGACATCGACGAGTGCCGTGGTGTTCTTGCGATCGTCGGCGCGCTTTTTCATCGTGCGGCCAAGCTGGATCAGACCGCCGCCGAGAATCAGAAACGCGAAGTGCGGCATGCCCGGAATCAGGCCCATCAGCACGAGAATGCAGCCGGTGATCACCAGCACGCGCGGATTCGTGAACAACTGGCCGGTAAGCTGCGTGCCGATGTCCTCGTTGGTCGCCACGCGCGAGACGATCACGCCGGCCGCCGTCGAAATCACCAGCGACGGAATCTGCGCGACGAGGCCGTCACCGATCGTCAGCAGCGTGTAGTTCTTGCCCGCGGACGCGAAGTCCATGCCGTGCTGGACCATCCCGACGATCAAGCCGCCGACGATGTTGATCACCATGATCAGCAAACCGGCGATCGCATCGCCGCGCACGAACTTGCTCGCGCCGTCCATCGAGCCGTAGAACTCGGCTTCCTGCGAGACTTCGGCGCGGCGCTTCCTGGCCTGTTCTTCGTTGATGAGGCCGGCGTTCAGGTCGGCGTCGATCGCCATCTGCTTGCCGGGCATCGCATCGAGCGTGAAGCGCGCGGACACTTCCGCAATCCGCCCCGCGCCCTTGGTGATCACCATGAAGTTGATCACCATCAAAATGATGAAGACGACGATACCGACCGCGAAGTTGCCGCCCACGAGGAAGTGGCCGAACGACTCGATCACCTGGCCGGCCGCGTCGGGACCGGTGTGGCCTTCGAGCAGCACGACCCGCGTGGACGCCACGTTCAGCGAGAGGCGCAGCAAGGTCGAGAACAGCAGCACGCTCGGGAACGCGGCGAAGTCGAGCGGCTTCATCGTGTACATGCTGACGAGCAGCACCATCACGGACAGCGCGATGTTGAAGGTGAACAGCAGATCCAGCAGGAACGGCGGCAACGGCAAAATCATCATGCCGAGGATCATGCAGATCAGCACCGGCCCGGCGAGGGCGCGTAAATTGGTGCTGCTCAAGGCATCCGGCCGTCGAGCGAGGAAACCGGCGCGAGCGTTCATGCGGAGGCTCCTGAAGCGTCGTCGTTATCTGGGTTAACAGCGGGGTTGAGCGTGTCGGCGGCTTCCTGCTCGGCTTCATCGTCCGACACGCCGCCCTTGTCGAGTTCCGCGGGCACGTCGAGTTCGGTCGGTGCGAGCGGCACGTCGCCGCCTTCGGTCTTGAAGCGCCGCAACTGGTACACCCACGCGAGCACTTCGGCGACCGCGCCATACAGCGGGCCCGGAATCTCGCGGTTCAGTTCGACGTTGTGATACAGCGCCCGCGCGAGCGGCGGCGCTTCCAGCAACGGCACGTTGTTTTCGGCGGCGATTTCGCGAATCCGCGCCGCCACGAGGTTCACGCCCTTGGCGACCACCTTCGGCGCGCGCATCTCGCCGTCGGTGTATTGCAGCGCCACGGCGAAGTGCGTCGGGTTGGTCACCACCACGTCGGCCTTCGGCACGTTGGTCATCATGCGGCGACGGGCAATCGCGCGCTGCTGCTGGCGAATCCGGCCTTTGACGTGCGGATCGCCTTCGCTTTCGCGGTGTTCGCGCTTCACTTCTTCCTTCGTCATGCGCAGCTTCTTGTGGAATTGCCACAGTTGATACGGCACATCCATCGCGGCGACGACGAACATGCCCGCCACCGTCATGCCGCAGCACACGGCGATCAGATGCACGGTGTTGGCAAGCGCGAGATGCAGCGGCTGGGTGGCCAGCGCGAGAATCTCCTCGCGGCGATTCCAGACCGCGGTGCCGCCGATCACGCCCACCACCAGCGTCTTCGCGAGCGACATGCCGAGCTGGATCGGTCCGTTGATCGAAAATATCTTGCCGAGGCCGGCGATCGGATTGAGGCGGTTGAACTTCGGTTCGAGGCCTTTCGCCGACAACTGCCAGCCGCCCAGCGCCATGGGTGCGAACAAGGCGGCCGCGCCGGTGAAACCGAGAATCGGCAACAGCGCGTAGAGCCCTTCGCGGCTCGCCACGCCCGCGCCGATCATCATGCGGCGGGTTTCGAACGCGCTGGCGTGATCGAACGTGAAGGCCGCGCGCAGCATGCTCTGCAAATGTTCGCCGATGCTGCCGGACATCCCCCACACGCCGAAGAAGCCCGCCGCCAGCAGGGCAAACGTGGACAGCTCCCGCGAACGCACGATCTGCCCTTCCTCGCGCGCCTTCTGCAGGCGCCGGGGAGTGGCTGATTCGGTTTTTTCGAGGTCGCTATCCTCTGCCACAAAAGCTCTCCAGTCGGCTGAGGCACGGCGCCTCTTTCCAGTGAGAGCGATTATTCCCGCTCGACGCAAGCACCGATCGGCGGATAAGGGCGGAGAAAGGGGGGTATTTCGAGGGATGGAACAGCCGGGAAGCCGGCCGGTCGGGCTTGCTGGCCGCGCCGCGACGAGACAGTGTGGTCGACGCGAGCGTGCCGGGATGGCGCGGCGTGCTCAGTGTAAGCGCGCCGGCGCGGGCAGGTTTTCGCGGCCGATCAGTGATCGATCCGCGCAAAGCCACCGCTCGCGGCCGGACCGGACGCTCGCGCGGGTCTCGCGCGAGCGTCGGTCCCGCCTCAGCCTTCAGTGCGGCGCTTCGATCAGAACGCCACGAAAGGCGCCTGACCGCCGTTCGCGGTTTGATCGATGCCGTAGTACACGTGGCGGCCGTAGAAGAACGGCAAGCCCAGATCGAAGCTGCTGTTGCCGCCGATCTGCCCTGCCAGGTCGTTGAACGCGTAGTTGCTGCCGTTGCCGAACAGCGTCGACGCACTCAGGATGCCGATGCTGGCGCTCGCCTGCGTGTTGTTCAGCCCGACCAGCGTCAGCGTCCGCGTTTGCGCCGACGACGGGCAGTAAAAGCCCGCGAAATTGCTGCCGCACTGCGCGAGGGAGCTATCGCCGAAGAAGTAGGCGTTCGAGCCCGAATCGAGGAAGGCCTGCACCGTCGTACCGTTGAACACGCTGTTGTCCAGGTCGCCGAAAGCGTCGGTGGTAAAGAGCTGGACCCCGGTGAGCGCATTGTTCGACTGCGTGCCGACACCGAACACCAGTGTGCCGGTTGCCGACGGCGCGCCGGTATTCGACACCGGCGGCATCTGCACGATCACGCCGTTCTTGTCGACCGGGAAGAACGGGACCGGATTGGCCACCTGCTGCGCGAGCGGCACCGCCGTGCGGGCGCAAGACGCGCCGTTCGGACAGGCGAAGTAATTGCTGAAGTTGGCCGCCGTCCCGGCATCCACGCAGGTCACACCGCAATCGGTCGGCGACGTGCCAATGCCGAGAATGCCGTTCGCGCCGAGATCGCTGGCGGTGTTTTCGTCCGAGCCGTTGCCGCAACTGCTCGTGGGCACCGTGCTCGAGTCCTTGTCGCCGATGATCTGCATCGGAATCGCCGCCGTCGTTCTCTCGCCGCCGATCGCGATGGTCGCGGTGCGCACCGTGCCCCACGTGAAGCCATCCGCGAACGTCGCGCACTCGGCAAGCTGCGCGCCGCCGACGGTGCTGACCGGCAACGCACTGAGCAGCGAGCCGTTGAAAGCCGAACTGACCACGCGCAGTCCGTACGAACCCGTATCGACCTGGATATTGTTAATAGTCTGACAATTCGAGGTCGAGCCGGGCGCGCAAACCGTCACGCTGACCGTCGGGATATTGACGATGCCGGTCACGCCCCGGCCGACCGTGATGGGCACGGTGTTCGCCGCGTTCGCGGCGATTGGCTGCTGGGTCGGGCTCGGCGGCAGCGAGCCGCCGTTCAGCGCGTTCGACGAATTGTTATTGGAATCGCCACCGCCGCCGCATGCGACGAGCGCCGACACCAACGCCAAGGCCGCGACGGCCTGCATCCAGCCCTTGAGCTTCACAGCAATATGCTTGGTTCGCATGTCTCGTCCTCGCTATTACTGGATGTCTGAACCGCTGACGCCGGCGGGCAGCGCCGGAGGCAGCCACGCCTGACCGTTGAACGAGCCCATATGGCCCCCGGAGCGCACCACGAGGCCACTCTGGTCGACCGAGACAGGGCCGCGGCCGCCGCCGCGCGCCGCGCGCACCGCCTTCACGCCGGCCACGTACTGCGGGAAATAGCTGCCGAGCAGATCGTTCAGATCCGGCATTTGCGGGCCGCGCCATGCAATGCCGAAGACGGAGCCGTTCGCGGCGAGATATTCGCGGACCACGGTGCCGTTGCCGAGCGCCGTCTCACGCACGGTGTAGGACGCGGAAGTGGAAGTGGAAGACGCGGCGTTCGATGCTGAACGCATCACGCCCTGCGCCGCATTGGCGGCGCTGCTGCCGGGCTGAATGGTACGAGTTGAGACTGACGAGCCCGTGGGCGGCGTCATGGGGGCGCCGCCCAGTCCCGCATGAGCGGACTGCACGGCGATGAGCGAACATGGTAAGGCAAGCGCCGTAACGATCCCGGCGCGGCGTACACGACTCCACATGACGAGGCTCCTCCCGAGCTGCTGCTCGATTCGCACGTCGTGCAAACCGGCTGCATGTATGCAGATCATACGGCACCGCTGCGGTTGCACTGCGGAGGGTTTTTCCCCATCGTGCTACCGACCGGTGTGTGTCGTCACCGGAGCGCCGTGCCGCTGCTTGAGCTCGTAGTATGCCTGTGGTTTGTGTCGGTAGACAGCAAGCCGGCGCGGGCGCGCGGCTTGCTATGCGTACTGGTTCGATCTGGCGCGCCCTTGGCGGGCCGCCGCGACGTGCTATGACCCCGGCAGGTCAGAAGCCGAGGCTTGCCAGCAGATCGTCGACTTGCGACTGGTCCTGCACCACATCCGTTTTGCCTTCCGGATTGATCTGCGGACCGTTCAGCAGATGTTCGGGGCTGCCGGTCGGCGAGACTTCGGCCGCCAGCGCCGCCGCGTTCGCCGCGAACTGCTCGCGCCGTTCGAGCGCGATGTTCTCGACCAGCACGCCGAGCAACTGCTGCTCGATCAGGTACACGACATCCGTGATCTTTTTGATGACCTGGCCGGTCAGATCCTGGAAGTCCTGCGCCAGCATGATCTCCATCAGCTGCGAGTTGGTCGCGCTGGTCGCGTCGGGCACACCGCGCAGGAAGGTCCGCGTGTCGTTCATCAGCGCGCGCACTTCCTCGCGCTCGATCGGCGCCGCATACCACTGCTCCCAACGCGCGTCGAGTTCGCCCGCGTCTTTGCGCAGCTGCTCCTGGATCGGCTTGGCGACGTCGATCGCGGACAGGACGCGCTCGGCGGCCTGCTCCGTCATATTCGCGATGTATTTCAGACGGTCGCGGGCATCGGGCACGGCTTCGGCCGCACGCTCGACATGCTTGTCGAGCCCGAGCTCGCGCATCGAGTCGCGCAGCGTGCGCGTCAGTTGTCCAATGCGGGCGAGGATGCGGTCGGACGCGAAGTCGCCGCTCTCGTTGACCGCGTCGGCGCCTTGCGCGTTGGTCGGCAGATTCACATCAGCTCCCGGTCTTGGCCATCTTCTCGAGAATCTTGTTGAGCTTCTCGTCGAGCGTCGCGGCCGTGAACGGCTTGACGACATAACCGCTCGCGCCGGCCTGCGCCGCCGCGATGATGTTTTCCTTCTTCGATTCAGCCGTCACCATCAGCACCGGCAGGTGCGTGAGGTTGGCGTCGGCGCGAATTTCCTTCAGCATGGCCAGACCGTCGAGGTTCGGCATGTTCCAGTCGGAGATCACGAAGTCATACGTACCCCCGCGCAAACGCGCGAGACCGGCCTGACCGTCTTCCGCCTCGTCGACGTTCGAGTAGCCGAGCTCTTTGAGAAGGTTGCGAACGATCCGGCGCATCGTCGGAAAGTCGTCAACAACCAGAATCTTCATTCCCTTATCCATTTCATTCCCTTTGCTTGATCCATGGTGCGGCGCCTGTCCGCCTCAAACTAACGCCTCAAATCCTACCGGCGCGCATCATACCCGTTGAACGCGGTCGCCCATTGCCGAGAGACGCGCCATCACGCGCCGGCTCATTTCCGGCAACGCTGCGATCTCGTCCGCCGCGCCGAGCGCAATCGCTTCACGCGGCATGCCGAACACGATACAGCTCGCTTCGTCCTGCGCAAGGGTGTACGCCCCTGCTTTTTTCATGTCCAGCAGTCCGGCGGCGCCGTCCCGCCCCATCCCGGTCAGAATCACACCGACCGCGTTCTTGCCCGCATGCTGCGCGGCCGAACGGAACAGCACGTCCACCGACGGACGATGCCGGTTCACCGGCGGCTCGTCCGACAGGTGAGCAATATAGTTCGCGCCACTACGGGCAAGCAACAGATGAGCGTGGCCGGGCGCGATATACGCATGTCCGGGCAGCACGCGTTCGCCGTGCTCTGCCTCTTTAACGGTAATCCGGCACAAACCATTGAGGCGTTGTGCAAAAGATTTTGTGAAGCCCGGCGGCATATGCTGCGCGATCAGCACCGCGGGTGCGTCCGGCGGCAGCGGCACCAGCACTTCGCGGATCGCTTCCGTGCCGCCCGTCGACGCGCCGACGATGATCAGCTTCTCGGTACTGAGCAGCGGATTGTTGAAGAGCGGCGCGGCGCCGACCGGCGCCTGCGCGGCCTGCGCCGCCGCGTGCTGCGCAGGCGCGGCCTGGCGCACGCGTGCGCGAGCGGCCGCGCGAATCTTGTCGGCGAGCTTTTCCGAGTAATCGAGCATGCCGTCGCGAATGCCGACCTTCGGCTTGGTGACGAAGTCGACCGCGCCGAGTTCCAGCGCGCGCAGCGTGATTTCGTTGCCGCGCTCGGTCAGCGACGAGACCATCACGACCGGCATCGGCCGCAGACGCATCAGCTTCTCGAGGAAGTCGAGGCCATCCATGCGCGGCATTTCGACGTCGAGCGTCAGCACGTCCGGATTGTGCTGCTTGATGAGTTCGCGCGCGACCAGCGGGTCGGGTGCGGTCGCCACCACCGTCATATCGGGCTGGCCATTGATGATTTCCGTCATCAGGCTGCGGATCAGCGCCGAATCGTCGACGCACAGTACTTTGATCTTTTGCACAGCGCTCACGCCTCCTCTGTAGTTCTGGCGTTGTTTGAATTAAGCGGGCGCGGGCCTGCGCCGAACAGTTCGATGCGCGGCTTCGCTGCGCCCGGACAGCCCGCTGCGGTAGCCGCTGTTCCCGCTGCTCCGCCGGCAGACGAGCCGAACAGCTCGATCTTCGGGCGGGCGGCGGCGGGCGTCGAAAACAGTTCGACCTTGGCTCTCGACGCGGCCGGCGTCGAGAACAGTTCCACTCGCTTGCGCGCGGCGGCGAGCCGCTCGGCGCGCGCTTCGGCGCTTTGCCGCATCAGCGCCTGTTCGCGCTCGGCCACGCCCGCTTCCTGCTGCAGGCGCAACTTCTTCACCATCACCTGGCCCGTGCGCGGCATGAACGCCACCTTGCGCGGATGCGAGCCCTGCAAGTCCTCGGCGACAATGCGGATTTTTTCCAGCGCCAGATAGCGGCGCACGAACTCCGAGTTGCGGTCGCCGATGTTCATCGTCGTCATGCCGGCGAGCACCGCGCCGCCGCCGAACACCTTGGCTTCGAAGCGCTCGCGCCGGCCGCCGGCCTTGATCAACTCGTTGATCAGTACTTCCATCGCGTAGGCGCCGTAGCGCATCGAATCCGATGCGGCCTGCGCGACGTCCGCGCCGTCGTCGGGCAACATGAAGTGATTCATGCCGCCGATACCGGCCGTGCGGTCCTGGATGCAGGCCGCGACGCACGAGCCCAACACGGTGACCAGCACCATGTCTTCGTGCGTGGTGTAAAACTCGTTCGGCAACAATTTCACGCCGGGGCGCTGGAAGTGGTTGTCAAAATACAGATTGGTGGCGATCGGCAGGGCGCTGCTCATACGGTCACCCCGTTCGTCGTGTGATGCGCCGCCGTTGCCGTCGCGCGCGCCGGCGTGCGCACGCCGGTTGCGTCACGCGTTAACTCGTAGACGGTCTGGCCGCGCAGCTTGAACGCCTGCGTGACGTACGTGAAGTTCTCCGAGTGGCCGGCGAACAGCAGGCCGCCCGACTTCATCAGCGGTTCGAAGCGCGCGAGCACTTGCGCTTGCGTCGGCTTGTCGAAATAGATCATCACGTTGCGGCAGAAGATCGCGTCGAACTGCGAGCGCAACTGGTAATCGCGATCGGTGAGGTTCAGTTGCTCGAAGCGCACCAGCGCGCGCACTTCCGGGCGCACCTTGACCATGCCGGCATGCGCGCCGGTGCCCTTCAGGAAGAAGCGTTTCAGCCGCTCAGGCGAGAGATGCTTCACCTGATCGAACTGGTACGTGCCGGCTTCGGCCTTGGCCAGCACCTGGGTGTCGATGTCGGTGGCGAGCACCGAGGCCTGGCGCGCGCCGCTGTCGCCGAGCGCTTCGATCAGCGTCATCGCAATCGAGTACGGCTCTTCACCGGTCGAAGCCGCCGAGCACCATACCGAAACCGGCTGCGAGCGGCGCGGCACGAATTCGGCGAGGATCGGAAAGTGATGCGCCTCGCGGAAAAACGCCGTCAGGTTGGTGGTCAGCGCATTGGTGAAGGCTTCCCACTCGGCCGGATCGTTTTCCGCTTCGAGCAGATCGAGATACTGCTTGAAGGTGTCGAGCCCGCGGGCACGCAGACGGCGCGCCAGACGGCTGTACGCCATGTCGCGCTTGTGATCCGACAGCGAAATGCCCGCGCTGCGGTGAATCAGTTCGCGAATGCGAGCGAAGTCCGCCGACGTGAATTCGAAGTCCCGTGCCTGCTCACCGGATCTAACCGGCTCTGCCCCAACGGGACGTTGCTGTGCGCGCGTTGCCATCATGAAAGTTCCTGCCTGCGATACGAGCCATCCCGCTTTCCTGCCAAGGCATCGCCTCGAAAAGAAGGGATTGTGTTCGCGGGGTCGCGCCCGCCCGCGAGTTTCTCCAACACGCAGTCGGCCCGCGACACGCTGATAAAGCGTGCTTCGATGATTCGCTCCTCATGGAGCGAGATGCCGAATGACCGCATGTCTTTGTGCCACGTCCTAGAATGTTTCCCAGTCCGCGTCCGAGCCCGCCGATGCCGCGCTTGCCGCGACCGGACGTGCTGCGGATTCGGATCCCGCACGGGCCGTCTTCGGTTTCAGCGCCGGTTCGACGCGTGCGGCGCCGGCATCGTGACTGCCCGAAGCCGATGCTGTGTTTGCCGCCGGATGCGCCGTGCTAGCTGCCGGATGCGCTGCGCCGCCATTCGCGGACGCATGCGGTGCGGCTTTGCCCGCCGGCTTGCTCTTGCTGCCGGTCACACGGGACGCCGCCGATTGCGAGCGCGTTGCCGCCGCGCTCTTATTCACCGCGCCGCCGGCCACTTTCCAGCCATTCACCACGGCCTGCAACTGACGCGTCTGATCTTCGAGCGAGGCCGCCGCGGCCGCCGCCTGTTCGACCAGCGCGGCGTTCTGCTGGGTGACTTCGTCCATCTGCACGACCGCGCGATTCACCTGTTCGATGCCGCCCGACTGCTCTTCGGACGCCGCGCTGATTTCGCCCATGATGTCGGTCACGCGGCGCACGGCCTGCACGATCTCGTCCATCGTCGTACCGGCGCGGCCGACCAGTGCCGAGCCGCTTTGCACCTTGTCGACGGAGTCGCCGATCAGTTCCTTGATTTCCTTCGCGGCACTCGCGCTGCGCTGCGCGAGGCTGCGTACTTCGCCCGCCACCACCGCGAAGCCGCGGCCCTGTTCGCCGGCGCGCGCGGCTTCGACCGCCGCGTTCAGCGCGAGAATATTGGTCTGGAAGGCAATGCCCTCGATTACGCCGATGATGTCGACGACCTTGTTCGAACTGCTCGCGATGTCCTGCATGGTCGTGACGACCTGGCTCACCACGTCGCCGCCGCGCGTGGCGATGTCGGAGGCATTGACGGCCAGCTGGCTCGCCTGACGCGCGTTCTCGGCGTTCTGCCGTACCGTGCCGGTCAACTGCTCCATGCTCGACGCGGTTTCCTGCAACGAGGCGGCCTGTTGTTCGGTGCGCTGCGACAGGTCGGTGTTGCCCATTGCGATTTCGCGCGCACCGGTGTCGATCGATTCCGTGCTGCTGTGAACCGCCCTCACCATCGTCGACATGCTGTCCTGCATGCGCTTGATGCCGGCGAACAGCCGCCCGATTTCATTGCGGCTGAAGACGTTGATCGATTCGGACAGATCGCCCGAGGCGATGCGCTCGAAGCACGCCGTCGCGTCGGCGAGCGGCTGCACGATCAGGCCGCGCAGCGCGAAGCGGATGCCCACCACCACCAGCAGCGCGAGCACGGTGACGGCGATGATCAGCGTCGTCATCAGCGAGATGTTCGATTGCGCGCTCGCCTGCTGATCCACGGCGTGCTGTTGCAAGCTCTTGACGACAGCGGACGCGGCGTTGTCGTAAGACACGAACCACGGGCTGATCTTCGTATCCGCGATCGCGTGATAGGCGGCCAGATCGTTCGCGCGCAGCGCGGCGAACTCCGGCTCCAGGCCGTCACGCATCAGCGCCGTGCGACGCGCCAGCAGTTCGTCCAGCTGCGCCTGCTCCACGCCGTTCTTGGGCGCGTCGAGATACGCCTGCCAGCTTTGATTGCCCTTACCGTACAGCTCCTGCGCACGATCGAGCACCTTCTTCGCCTGCTCCGTGTCGCCCGACGCGCTCAACGCGTTGAAGCGATCCAGCGACACGCGCGAGCGCAGCAGGTACGACGAAGCATCGTCGAGTGCATGGATGGCGGCCAGATCGCCGCGCGCAATGCGGTCGAGCGACTGGCTCGCGCGATTCAGCGCGGTCAGCCCAAGCACGCCGACCGCCACGGTCAGCGCGACCAGAATGATCCCCACCATCGTCAACGACGTGCGAATCGACCACCTGCTCAGCATTTCGATGCTCCCTGTCCCAATCGTTTCGTGAAGGCTGCCGCGTCAGACGCCGAGCGTTTCGATCAGCGCCATTTCGCGGCTGGTCATGAGCTTCTCGATGTCCATCAGGATCAGCATGCGGCCGTCGACGGTGCCCAGACCCGTGAGGTACTCGGTCGTCAGCGTGGCGCCGAATTCCGGCGCCGGCATGATCTGGTCGGTGGCGAGCGTCAGCACGTCCGACACGCCGTCCACCACCATCCCGACCACGCGATGCGCGACGTTCAGGATGATCACCACCGTCTGGTGGTCGTACTCGACACGGCCCAGATGGAACTTGATGCGCATGTCGACGATCGGCACGATGATGCCGCGCAGATTGATCACGCCCTTGATGAACTCAGGCGCATTGGCGATCCGCGTCACGTTGTCGTAGCCGCGGATTTCCTGCACCTTGAGAATGTCGATGCCGTACTCTTCGGCGCCGAGCGTGAAGACGAGGAACTCCTGACCGCCGGCGTCTGCCTGCTGCGCGTCGCGGCGGCCATTCGTACCGCTCGCGTTCGCGACGCTCGAATTGATGGATTGGACTTCTGCCACGTTAGCCCCCAAACGGTTGGGATGAATTGAGTTGAGTAAGTGTTACGACGAGTGTGACGGACATCATGCGAGACTCATCGCGCCATGCGCGTGGCGCGTTTCGCGGTTCAGCGCCGCCACGTCGACGATCAGCGCGACGCTGCCGTCGCCGAGAATGGTCGCGGCGGAAATGCCGTGCACCTTGCGGTAGTTCGTTTCCAGGTTCTTCACGACCACCTGTTGCTGGCCCACCAGTTCGTCGATCAGCATCGCAAAGCGGCGCCCTTCCGTTTGCATGATGGTGACGATGCCTTGCGTCGGTTCCTGCTTCGCCCCTTCGACGTTGAACACTTCGTGCAACGCCACGAGCGGCAGATATTCACCGCGCACCCGCACCACGCGCTCGCCGTTGGCCACCGTGTAGATGTCCTCGGCTCGCGGCTGCAGCGACTCCATCACGAAGTTCAGCGGCAGAATGAAGATCTCGTTGCCGACCTTGACGGACATGCCGTCGAGAATCGCCAGCGTGAGCGGCAGCACGATGCGCGTGGTGCTGCCCTTGCCGGCGTGCGAAGTGATTTCCACGTGACCACCCATCGACTGGATGTTCCGCTTCACCACGTCCATGCCGACGCCACGGCCCGACACGTCCGTGACCTGCTCCGCCGTCGAGAAGCCCGGCAGGAAGATCAGGTTCCAGACTTCTTCGTCGGTCATGGTTTCGCTGACCTGCATGCCCTGCTTGGCCGCCTTCGCGAGAATCTTGTCGCGGCGCAGGCCCGCGCCGTCGTCGCTCACTTCAATGACGATGTTGCCGCCGTGATGCGCCGCCGACAGCACCAGCTGGCCGGTCGAATCCTTGCCCGCCGCGCGCCGCGCTTCCACGGTTTCGATGCCGTGGTCGAGACTGTTGCGCACGAGGTGAGTCAACGGATCGATGATCCGTTCGATGAGGCTCTTGTCGAGTTCGGTCGCCTGACCGAAGGTGACGAGTTCCACTTCCTTGCCGAGTTTCGCCGCCAGATCGCGCACCAGACGCGGGAAGCGGCTGAACACGTAATCCATCGGCATCATGCGGATCGACATCACCGCTTCCTGCAGATCGCGCGCGTTGCGCTCGAGCTGCGCCATGCCGTTGAAAAGGCGGTCGTGCAGCGCCGGGTCGAACGTGCTGGTGGTTTCCGCGAGCATGGCTTGCGTGATCACCAGTTCGCCGACCAGGTTGATCAGCTGATCGACCTTTTCGACGCCGACGCGAATCGAGCTGCCTTCCGCGCCGCCCGCTGCCGCAGCCGGACGTGCCGCCTTGCGGTCCTGCTCGGCGGGCGCGGCTGCGCTCGCCGCGCTGGCCTGAGCCGGCGCCGGTGCGCTCGGCGCCGCCGCGGGTTGAGCCGCGGCATGCGCCGGCGCGGCCGGTGCGTCGAACAGGCCGTGCGCGGCGGTTGATGCGGGTGCAGCGGTGTCGGCCGCCGGTGCCGACGATGCTGCGTGGCCCGCGTGAGTTGCCTGTACTGCTTGCGCCGGGGACGAATCGGCAGCGTCGGGCGTTCCAGGTTCGCCTTGCTGCGCGTCGTCCGCCGGTGCGGTGCCGCGGCCGATCACGATCTGACTTTCGTCGATCACGAAACAGCACACGGCGATGATGTCGTCGGAGGTCACATCGGTCGCGAGCCACAGCGTCAGATCGCCGCCGCTCTTGACCTGCCCGACGATGTTGCCCAGGTTGCCGAGCTCTTCGGCCAGCAGTTCCTGGTCCTTCTCACCAACGCCCCGTAGCGTAATTTTCAGATGTGGGCCGGATTCTTCTCCGGCTCCCGTGGCTTGCCCGGTCTGTGTCGGTTCGCCGTCAATCCATTCGCCCGCCGCCTGCACCGCCTGTTCGACGACGTGCTCCGGCGGGGTCCCGCCTTGTACTGCCTGTGCTGCAACTGGTGCCGCGCTCGCGACAACGGCCGCCGCAGCCGGCGCCGCGCCGTCGCGGCTCTCCGCGTTAAGGCGTTCGAGCTTCGCGCAGATTGCCTTCGCGGTGGCCGCGTCCGGCTCGGCGCTCGCGCGGTAATCGGCGAGCTGGCCGGACAACACGTCCTTGGTTTCGAGGAACGTGTCGATCATGTCCTTGCGCAGCACGAGTTCGTTATTGCGCGCGCGGTCGAGCAGCGATTCGAGAATGTGGGTCGTTTCCGTCAGCGCGGTAAAACCGAACGTTGCCGCGCCGCCCTTGATCGAGTGCGCCGCGCGGAAAATTGCCGCGAGGTCTTCAGGGTCCGGGTGGGCGATATCCAGATTGAGCAGCAACTGCTCCATCTGCGCGAGCAGTTCGTCCGCTTCGTCAAAGAACGTCTGATAGAACTGAGTGATGTCGAGTGTCATGCCTGGGTCACCGCGAGAGTTCCTGTCTTGGCTTGGGCTGCCGCGCCGCCGCGTCGAGAGCTTCTATAACTGGGTCTATGGGTGTGCTTACGCGTGATCTGGCTCGGCTAGCGCCGCCACCAGTTCGGTCAGCATGTCCGGGTCGAGCGGCTTTTCGATCCAGCCGGTCGCGCCCGCAGCCCGCGCCGCTTCCTTGAACGGCTCGCCCGATTCCGTCGTGAGGACGAGGATGGGCGTGGCCTGGTAAGCCGGGTTGTTGCGCAGCGCGGCGATCAGATCAAGGCCGGTCTTGCCTGGCATGTACTGGTCGGTCAGCACGAGATCGAACGACATGGCGAGCGCGTTTTCGAGCCCTTCGTCGCCATCCGCCGCGAGCGTCACCTCGTAGCCTGCCGTCGTCAGCGTGGCGGCGAGAATCTGCCGCATCGATGCCGAATCGTCGATTGCCAGGATGTGCCTGATCATGAAAACCTCGCTGCACGTACGCTATGGATCGCCCTTCCGTCCGCGCCGGCAGGGCGCATGAACGGGCGAGGCGATCGCTGTCTGTCACTGGGCCGCCGGCGCTGCCGCCGGCAACTTCGGTGCAACCGTTACCGGCTGCGCAAGCTTTTGCAGCAACGGCTTGGAGCCGGCTGCGTCGTCCGACAAGGTGGTCGTGGTGGAGTCGTCATGGTTCAGCGCCTCCTCCGACTTCTTGTTCAGCACGATGATGCTGATGCGGCGGTTCTCCGGATCCATCGGGTCCGCCTTGTTCAGGTTTTGCGTCGACGCGAGGCCGAGCACGCGCATGACCTTCGCTTCGTCCATGCCGCCGGCGATCAGCTCGCGGCGCGACGCGTTGGCGCGGTCCGCGGACAGTTCCCAGTTGCTGTAACCCTTCTCGCCGCCGGCGTACTGCGCGGCGTCGGTGTGGCCTTGCACGATGATGCGGTTCGGCACGTCGTTCAGCGTGTGGCCGATTTCGCGCAGAATGTCGCGCATATATGGCTCGACCTGGTCTTTCGCAGTCGCGAACATGGGCCGCTTCTGCGAGTCGACGATTTCGATGCGCAAGCCGGTCAGCGTGGAGTCGATGCGGATCTGCTGCTTGAACTGGCGCAGCACCGGATTCGCTTCGATCGCGGCCATCAGCTTGACCTGCAGATCGTGCAGGCGGACCTGCTCGCGGCGCTCCAGCTCGCCCTGCAACTGCTTCATCGAATCTTCGTTGTTGTGCGAGACGCTGCGCTCGGAGCGGTTGTTCGAACCGTCGGTGGAGCGCGTCACGCCTTGCGCGTCGGTCGAGATATCACGGCCGCCGCCCTTCAGGATGCTCGAGTCCTCGGCGCTGCGGTCGCCGCCCCACAACGTGATCTTCAACGGCTGGTTGAAGTAGTCGGCAATGCCCTTCAACTGCACCGTGGAGGCTGAGCTCAGCAGCCACATCAGCAGGAAGAACGCCATCATCGCGGTCATGAAGTCCGCATACGCGAGCTTCCAGGCGCCGCCGTGGTGACCTTTCTTGGCCGGCGCGGAGCGCTTGACGACAATGGCGCGGTCTTTGTCCTTGCTCATCGGTTCGGTTCCCGGCGCCCTTTACTTGGCCTTGACGCGGCGCACGTGCTCTTCCAGCTCGGCGAACGACGGGCGTTCGGTCGAGAAGAGCACCTTGCGGCCGAACTCGACGGCAATCGCCGGCGCGTAACCGTTCAGGCTGGCCAGAATCGTCACCTTGATGCACTGGAACATCTTGGTCGACTCGGTCACGCGCTGTTCGGCGACGCTCGCGAGCGGCCCGATCAGCCCGTACGAAAGCAGAATCCCGAGAAAGGTGCCGACCAGCGCCTGGGCGATCATCTCGCCGAGCACGGCGGGCGGCTTGTCGGCCGAGGCCATGGTGTGCACCACGCCCATCACCGCGGCCACGATCCCGAACGCCGGCATTGCGTCGCCGACCTTGGTCAGCGCGTGAGCGGGCGCTTCGCCTTCCTGGTGATGCGTCTCGATCTCCTCGTCCATCAGGCTTTCAATCTCGAACGCGTTCATGTTGCCGCCCACCATCAGACGCAGGTAGTCGGTCAGGAATTCGATGATGTGATGGTCGGCGAGAATCTTCGGGTACTGGGTGAAGATCGGACTCTTCGACGGATCGTCGATGTCCGCTTCCAGCGTCAGCGTGCCTTCCTTGCGCGCCTTGGCCAGCAGGACGTAGAGGAGCGCCATCAGCTCCATATAAACGTCCTTGTTGTACTTCGCGCCCTTGAACAGGGTTGGAATGACGCGCAGCGTGGCCTTGATCGTCTTCATTCCGTTACCCAGAATGAATGCGCCGACGCCGGCGCCGACGATCATCAGCACTTCAACGGGCTGCAGCAGCGCGCCGAGATGGCCGCCTTCCAGCGCGTAACCGCCGAAAACGGACAAAAGCGTCACGAGTGTTCCCACGAAAATCAGCACTGCCGAGCCCTCACAAAGAAGCGACGGTGACCGTCGTTAATCTGGTTTACGGCAACGAAGCGGAAAACTTTGGCGGAAAAGCGGCTCGTCGCTCCGGTGTAAACCAGAGGCGGATGCGGCCGGTCCGGCTGGACCGGGCGTCGCGCAGGCGGGCTGGAAGGCCCGCCGCATGGGAGATGGAAGGCGCACCGCGCACCGGCGGCCGCCTTCCGGGTCAAGCTTCGAGGGCGGCGAGGCTCTCGCGGGCCCGGGCGTCGGCAAATTTCTTTGTCTTACCGGCGCGCGAGGGCGGCTGGCACAGGCCGCAGACGAATGCGTGCTGCGGATCGTGCGCATGCGCGACAAAATGTCCGCCGCAACGGCAGCACGCGGTCATTTGCAGCATCCCGGAGTCGAAAAAGCGCACCAGCGTCCAGGCGCGCGTGAGACTGAGCACGGGCTCGTCGTCGTGCAACTGGACGTGTTCCAGGTACAGCCGGTAGCTCTTCACGATCGACTGGATCGTCAGGCAGCCGCCATGACCGGCCATGAACCGGTAGATGTTGTAGAACAGCGATGAGTGAAAGTTCGGCTGCCAGGTCATGAACCAGTCGGTCGAAAAGGGCAACATCCCCTTGGGCGGCGAGACCCCTTTCAGTTCTTTATATAGCTTGATGAGCCGGTCGCGCGACAGGCTGGTTTCCGCTTCCAGCAATTGCAAACGCGCGCCAAGCTCGATCAGTTCGATCGCCAGGGTAATTTCCCTGACTTCGAGCACAACACTTTTATAGGCCATCCGTTTGCGTTTTCCCCGTCCTGATCGCTTTGTTTGGAATGCAACGTGCCATCAGCCGAGTTGCTCGACTGGCTGGCTTGCCATCAGGATCGCGGAATGCGCCTGGGCCACGGCGCTGGATTTGCCTTTGTCCGCCAGAGCGGACAGCACGGCATGGTCGTCGAAACGGAAACGGCACAACACCTGATTGGACGCCGCCAGCTTGACGGTCTGCGCCAACGACAGATTGGCGAGCACATCGGCTAACTGGTCCGAAATCCCCATGCGAAACATGCCCATCGGCTTGTCTTCGCGCAGCAGTCGCTGGGCGAGCAGGAGATAAGACAGGTTAACTTCTCTGATCTCATTGAGCATATCGCTTGTCGCGCTCATGATTCCCCCGGGGTGTATCTGGCTGGTCAGGCCGTTACGGAAACGTTTGCTCGAACGCGCGCACTGAAACCGCACGAATCGGCTCGTTTCTGGTCTTGCGAGCATTGTGGCGAAAGGGGGAGCGGACGAAAATCGGACAGACACCCAGCCTTATTGACGGATTAATCCGTCATTCGTGTAGGAATTTTTCCTACAAAGGCGGGTCGGAGCGGGCTTGATGGAACCCCATAGGCGCAATTTAGAAACTTTCCGTGCGCATCGATGAGGTTGCTGGCAATGATGTGAACTAAATGGTGAGTCTGATTGACTCACGGTCCGCACCGTGCAGCGGTGAGGAAGAATTATAAGACGTTTTCACTTCTCTGCAACACGCCGCGTGTAGGGGCCGATCTCCACCGCCCGGGCCCGCGACTTGCTGATGGCTTTGCAGCGTCCGAATATACGACCGGCGATTTCTCCCGATTATCGGGATGGCCGTTCCGACGACCTGTAACGGGCCATGTTTCGCGCTGTAACAACATTAAGCGTTTGAAAAATAACTCGAATTAGCGCGGCCGATCCCGATAATGAAGCTAAGGGATTACCCGATGCAGGTTCGGAGCACCCCCGGGCGGCGGCTTACCGCGCCCAACCGTCCGTCAGGCATTCGCTCCTCGCTCTACTCGAGCGCCGCTGTGCGATGCCGTTCTGATTAGGAGAAAACGCATGCGAATCGCACAAATTGCGCCGTTGTATGAAGCTGTCCCGCCGAAACTTTATGGTGGCACCGAACGCGTCGTGTCGTATCTGACCGAGGCACTGGTCGACCTCGGCCATGACGTCACGCTGTTTGCGAGCGGCGACTCGGTCACTTCGGCCAACCTCGACGCCTGCTGGCCTCGTGCGCTGCGTCTCGATCCGACGATCCGCGACGCGCTGGCTCCGCACGTCCTGATGATGGAAAAGGTGCGCAAAGTGGCGCATGAGTTCGACGTGCTGCACTTTCACCTCGACTACATGCCGTTCCCGCTCTTCACCACGATGGACACGCCGTTCGTGACGACGCTGCACGGCCGCCTCGACTTGCCGGAACTGCAACCGGTGTTCGATGCTTTCTCCAACGTGCCGGTGGTCTCGATTTCCGATTCGCAGCGCGCGCCGCTACCGCAAGCGAACTGGCTCAACACGGTTTACCACGGTTTGCCGGAGCAGCTGCTCACGCCGCAAACGCACAAGAAGCCGGAATACCTGGCGTTCCTCGGCCGTATTTGTCCCGAGAAGCGCGTCGATACAGCTATCAAGATCGCTGCACAAAGCGGTTTGCCGCTGAAGATCGCCGCCAAGGTGGACAAGGTCGACCAGGAATACTTCAAGCGCGAAATCGAGCCGCTGCTGTCGCAGGCGCATGTGGAGTTCGTCGGCGAGATCAATGAAGCGCAGAAGCCCGAGTTTCTTTCCGGCGCCAAGGCGCTGCTGTTCCCGATCGACTGGTCGGAGCCGTTCGGCCTCGTGATGATCGAGTCGATGGCGTGCGGTACGCCGGTGATCGCGTTCAACCGCGGTTCGGTGCCGGAAGTGATCGACCACGGCGTGACGGGTTACATCGTTGAGGACGTGCAGGGCGCGGTCGCGGCGCTGCAACGCCTGGACGAACTGTCGCGCACCGAAATCCGGGCCCAGTTCGAACGCCGCTTCAGCTCGAAGACGATGGCTCAGAATTACGTGGATGGCTATTCGGCACTGATCGAAGCCACGCGCCGCCCGGTGTTGCGTCAAGTCGCAGTGGGCTAAACGCCGAGCTAAGCGGCTGGGCACTTTCGCTCAGCTGCTTGAGTAACGAAATCCGCCGCGTACGACGTTTCCGATTTGTAGGTCAATAGTGAGTCAATTCGTCGTGTGAATCGTTTGCGCGAGCGGTAATTTCAGGTTATCCCGCTTCTTTGTCCAGAAAAGCCGCCCCTCGAGGGCGGCTTTTTTTAATACGGGTATGGATGCGCTTCCATCGCCGATTAGCGCTCAGCGAATAAAGACCGAGTACCAATAAACCTTCAGTTGGCTTTCGTCTCGACCGGCGATCGGCTCAAGCAGCGCCAATCAGAAAGCGCTCGCGATTCTTACCGACGATCCATTTGGGCGGTTTGCCGCGCCCGCTCCACGTATTGCCCGACTTCGGATCCTGGTATTTCGCCGGCAGCGGCGCCTTCTTGGGCGGGCGGCCGCGCTTGGCGGCGACGGCAAAACCGAGGTCCTGAGCCGTCAGACCGTATTCAGCGATCTTTTGGCGGATGTCGGCGACCACATTGTCGATTTCAGTACGGCGCGCTTCTTCTGCTTGTGCCTGCAATTTGGCGATCTGCGCCTTGAGGTCTGCATATTGAGACATTCCGGTTCTCCCCTTTTCTAGAACTCATTGGCTCGCAGACTAACTGCAATTATAAAAATTCGCAATGGACAAGAATACCGATTTAGCAAGATATCCTCTGATAATTATTAAGACCGGTGAATTGTAAAACGGTATCTTTATCTCGCAATAAAAAGGTAAAGGCGACACCACATTGACAATTCTTGACACCTGATTTGGCCACCTTTCCCTAAAATTGCGCGTTCAAGGCATGCAGACGGACATAGCCGCGCGTGCTAGCGGAAGCCTCCATCTTTTTAGGATTACCAACCATGCAGTTGTCAAAGCGCCTCGCTGCCGAGTTGTTCGGCACCTTCTGGCTCGTGCTCGGGGGCTGCGGCAGCGCTGTCCTCGCCGCTAACTTCGCCGGCCCGGTTCATGGTCTGGGCATCGGCTTCGTGGGCGTGTCGCTCGCGTTCGGCCTGACCGTGCTGACCATGGCTTTTGCGATCGGCCACATTTCCGGCTGCCATCTGAATCCGGCGGTGAGCGTCGGCCTGACCGTCGCCGGCCGCTTTCCGGCGCGCGATTTGCTGCCGTACATCGTCGCGCAAGTGATCGGCGCGGTGCTGGGTGCGCTGGTGCTGTCGCTCATCGCATCGGGCAAACCCGGGTTCGATCTCGTCGCCAGCGGCTTCGCCAGCAACGGCTATGGCGAGCGCTCGCCCGGCCACTACTCGCTCGCCGCGGCATTCATTTGCGAAGTGGTGATGACCGGCTTCTTCCTCTTCGTCATTCTCGGCGCGACCGACAAGCGCGCGCCCGCCGGCTTCGCACCGATCGCCATTGGCCTGTGCCTCACGCTGATTCACCTGATCTCGATCCCGGTGACCAACACGTCGGTGAACCCGGCGCGTTCCACCGGGCCGGCGCTCTTCGTCGGCGGTGCGGCGATGGATCAGTTGTGGCTGTTCTGGGTTGCGCCGATCCTCGGCGCAGTGATCGCGGGCGTGTTGTACCCGGTCATCGCTGAAAGCCGCAGCGGCAGTTCGCAGAAGCTGGCGCTCGACTGATCCGCGCGCGCGGTCATTTGGGCAAACAAAGCGGGCGCTACGGCGCCCGCTTTGTTTTGAGGCGGAAGCGTAAGCACCTCGATATCGCGCCGATGGCTTATTCGTGCCCGCTGCTAGAATCGTGCGACTTCCCAAGCTCGCACAGGTGCCACACATGAAGCGTTTCCGCGGATTTCTGCATGGCGTCGCACTCTCCATCGGCGGCTTGTGCGCGGGTGTGCTGGCGCTACCCACCGCGCATGCGGCCGACGGCCAGACGGAAACGCTCGTGTTCGTGCGACACGGTGAGAAGCCTGCCCAGGGCTACGGACAACTCAACTGTCAGGGACTCAACCGCGCGCTGGCCTTGCCGGCGGTGATCGCGGCCAAGTTCGGCAAACCGGATGCGATCTACGCACCCGATCCCGGCCAGCAAAAAGACGACGGCGGCAAGCCCTACTATTACATCCGGCCGCTTGCGACGATCGAGCCGACCGCCATCCAGTTCCAGATGCCGGTGCAAACGCCCTATGGTTTCGCTCAGATCGACCAGCTCGGCACCGCGCTCGTCAATCCGGCCAATCGCAACAAGCTAATTGTCGTGGCGTGGGAACACAAGCTGATCGTGAAGCTATTGCGCCAGATGCTGAGCGCGCATGGCGGCAATGCCGCCGATGTTCCGAACTGGAAGAGCGACGACTTCGACAGTATCTATGTTGTTCGCCTCGACTGGCAAAGCGGCACCGCGCACGCCAGCTTCAAACATGATCGCCAAGGGCTGGATGGACGCGCGACCGACTGCCCTTGCGCGGCGCTGCCGGGCGCGTCGGCGGCTGCCGGATCGACGACTTCCTCGAGTGCGGCAAATTAAACGGGTAATACAGATGTAAGCCGCAATTACGCAGGCGGCCGTCAGATTTGGGTAAAGCGTGGCGCCGGGCGCGCTTCGCCGCGGCGCAAAGGGCCGCGAATCCTTATGCACCAGTGCTTTGACCGAACGGCGTGCGGCGCGCGACGTACTCACGTACGCCCGCTCACAGCTTTCAAAGCCTGCGACGATGCTTGCAGTCCGTAACATCTGGTCGCAGTACCCATCGACGGGAATGCGTAGATTGATCCTGTGCGACAAACATACGTCGCCTCACAGGAGAACAAACATGAAACGCATCGTCACTCACTTGCTGGTTGCTGCAGGACTCGCGGCGGGCGCATGCGGTGTCGCGCAAGCGCATACGGATCTGAACATCGGCCTGTCGCTCGGCGCACCGGTTTATACGCGTCCGGCCCCGGTCTACGTGGCGCCGCAGCCGGTCTACTACCGCAACGGCGGCTGGGACCACCGCTACGATCGCGGTGACTATTATCGCGGCGACCATCGATATGATCGCAACTGGAACCACAATGACCGCGGCTGGGGCCACGATAACCGGGGCGACCATGGCGACCGCCGTGGCGGATGGCACGGGTAATTTTCCTGGTGCGACTGACGGCGGCAAATGAGGCGGCTTGTCGGCCTTGATAGACCTCGGCGGCGCAACGCCATCGACAGCAGCCTGAGCCACCAGACGTGCCGCTCAAAGAAACGGCCCGCGTCCATGAAAATCGACGCGGGCCGTTTCCATTTCCACTCAGGACATCAGTTCGTCGTCGAGCGAGAAGAGCTTGCGCAAATGGTGTGCGACGCCCGCTTCAAAGTTGTTGCCAATGCGCGGCACGTTTGGCAGGCGCGTCATGAGGTCGGGATTGGCGTTGTTCATCATGAACGGATGGCCGGCCGTCTCCAGCAGATCGATGTCGTTCATGTTGTCGCCGAAAGCGACGCATTGCGAGGCATCGACGCCGAGGCGCTCGAGCACGATCTGCAACGCGCGGCCCTTCGATACGTTTGCCGTCATCACTTCCAGACAGTCCGGCAGCGAATAGGTCACGTACAGTGCGTCGCCGAATTCGCGTGCGAGATTCGTCGAGACCTGCGCGAGATCAGCGGGCTCGCCAATATAGAGGGCCTTCGCGATGTCGACGCCGTCGTGTTTCGGCAAATCGGTCACTTCGTAGGTGAAGCCCGAGTCCTGGTGAAACTTCAGCAGATCCGGCGCGTCGCGGTCGATCAGCCACGCCTGATCGGCGAACAGGTTGACGATCACGCGACCATGCGCGCCAGCGATTTCCGGCTGCACCAGTTTTTGCACAATGGCCGGAGGCAGGTCGTCCGCGTGGATCACCGTGTTGTCCGGCGCGTGGATGCGCGCGCCATTCGACGTAATCAGATACGGACTGATGCCCAGCACGTCGCGAATACCGGCGACATCGCAATAATGGCGACCCGTTGCAATCACGAACCGCAGCCCGTCCCTTTCAAGTTTGCGCACGGTGGCGACCGTGAACGGGTCCACCTGGTGATCCGCGTTGAGCAGCGTGCCGTCGAGATCCGTGGCGATGACTTTGTACATAGTTTGAACAGGCGGGCAGCGTCGAAGCTGCGTATTTTACCGTTGCCGGCCGCGTTCGCCGGAACGCGCCGGTCATACCGGCGATTTTTCAGCCGTAATCACACGATTCGCACACGCCGCGACTCGCCGTTTTCAGCCGCCGACGCGAGCCGCTTCACGCTGCGCCAATTGCAATCCGCCGTGCGCGGAGTCTGCCAGCGGTTCGCGTAAGCGCGCCTGATAGATCTGCGGCACGTACTCGCGCAACGGTGCGCCAAGGCCGCCGCACAACGCGACCGGCAGGCTCGTCGACGGGTCCAGTGCGGCGATCATCTTGCCCACTTCGACGCCTGCCTCGCCGAGCAAGCGCGCCGCGAACGGATGCGTGCGGTGGGCGATGACGATCGGCGCGAGCCTCGCATAAGCCGTCTGATTGGCTTCGCAGAGCCAGACGACGAGACTGTCGCGGCCGTGCGCGCCGGTGTGGGCGACAAGCGCCTGGGCCAGATCGTCGTGAGTGCCACGACCGTCGAGCGCCTGCTGTGCGTGCACGATGGCCCGCAATCCGAGCCACGCGCCGCTCGCTTCGTCGCCCGATGGAAAGCCGTAGCCACTCACCTGGCGGCATTCGCCCTCGCCATCCAGCACGGCCGCGACGCTGCCGGTGCCGAGCGCGACAATCACACCATGTGCGCCGCCGTGCGCGCCCAGCAAAGTGGTGTAGGCGTCACTTTCCACGGCGAGTCCCGCTAGCGCGGGCGCTTGCGCGCGAAACGCGGCCAACCAGTCGCGATTGTTGACGCCCGCCAATCCGCAGCCGAGCACGCAGCGCGACCAGTCCAGCGTCATGCCCGCACTTGCAAATGCTTCGCCGCAGCCGGCCGCGATGGCCTGCCATGCACGTTCGACGCCAAGTCCCAAACCCGACGGCCCGCTTGCCGCCTGCGCCAGTTCGCGGCCTTGCGCGTCGCCGAGCACGACCCGCGTGCCGCTGCCGCCGCCGTCAATGCCGATCAGAAAGAAGTCTTTGTTCATGGAATCGAGTGAGTTCCGTGGATGAATAACGCATAGCGTGGCAGGTCGGTTTCAATCCGGCAATTAGCCGAATGGCCAGCTTGCAGTGCGCACGGCTTCGGCTATGCTGGCGGGCGACATCACAACGCAGGAGCGCGACAGTGACACAGCGATGCAACTGGGTATCGAGCGAAGCGCTCGCACAGTATCACGACACCGAATGGGGCGTACCCTCGCGCGACGACCAGCATCTGTTCGAGATGCTCGTGCTGGAAGGCGCTCAGGCCGGCTTGTCGTGGTCGACGATTCTCAACAAACGGGCCGGCTATCGCCGCGCTTTAGCGGACTTCGACATCGCCAAGGTTGCGCGCTTTACGCCGAAGCACGTCGAGGCGCTGGTGAAGGACGAAAGTATCGTACGCCATCGCGGCAAGATCGAAGCGGCCATTACCAACGCCCGCGCCGTTCAGCAGATTCAGGCCGAGCACGGATCACTGGCCAACTTCGTCTGGTCGTTCGTCGATCAGACTCCGATCCAGAACGACTGGGCGTCGTACAAGCAGGCACCTGCATCGACCGACATTTCGGATGCACTGAGCAAGGGGCTAAAGCGCTATGGCTGCAAGTTCGTCGGCTCGACGATCTGTTATGCGTTCATGCAGGCGGTTGGCATGGTGAACGACCACGAGGCGAGTTGCATGTGCCGCGCGCGATGCGCGGCGCTTGGCAAGAAAGGACGTAATCGCAAAGCGGGCTGAGGCGACCCGGGTTCACCAGCGCTTAGTGCCGCTGTTCTAACAAAGGACGGCGGCTCAGGGAAAGTCCCGAGCGCCGCAGCGGGTGTCCGGTCATTACCTCGCTACGCAAGGCCTGGAGGACGAGAACACGACGCCGGATTCCTCGCCATGCACCCATTCGGTAAAGCCCGGCTGCGCTTATGGGGCATCTCGGTCGTTATACGGTTATGAGTTGCGGCTGCGGCAGTCGACGGGCCCTGCGGCATGGGGAGCATTGCGAAAAACAAGCCAAATTCGGGAATTGACGGCTTTTCGCCTTGCTAGTCCGGGCTTCGCCGAATGGAGCACGCCCGATACTGCTAGTCGTGCGCTCAAACAACGAATAACCGCTGCGTAACGCGTGGGAGACCAACCATGAAAACTCTTAACTTTGTGACGCATCAGGAGATTTTCGATCAGGCCGTGGGGCACTTGCTGGGCCAGAAGCACGCCGCGCTGCTACCGCGCGGCGGCGGGGCTTATCGCGGCTATTGCGGCGGCTGCCCGGTCGGCAGCTTCATCAAGCCGCGCGACTACATGACCGCGATGGAAGGTATTCCGGTGCGCTTCATCGGCAAAACGCCCGCTGAGATGCCCGCATATATGGACGTCGGCGTGTCGGCGCTGAAGAAGGCGCTGCTGCGTTCCCGCATCAACGTGTACGACCCGGCGACCGTCGATCTGCTCAGTTGCCTGCAAAACGTGCACGACGTATTCGGCACTTGGGAATGGCTCGAGCGTTTGGGCTCGATCGCCCGCCAGTTCGGCCTGTCCGCTGATCGGCTGAAGAGCGCGGCGTAAGCCGGAGACAGCTGCGGTGCCGCTCTACGGCGTCGCAGCGCCCACCGTCAATCCTCCGCGCAGCAAACCCCAAGTCGCGCAGCCCGCATTGACCTGAGCGATCCACCTGACGCCCAAAAAGCAAAACGGCGATGTGGCTTCTTTCGAAGCTCACACCGCCGTTCGGCCGTGCGGAAAAAGCGTGCTTAGTGCAGCTTTTTCGGCAGCATCTGGCTGCGCAGGCGCTTGTGCAGGCGCTTCACAGCAGCAGCCTTCTTGCGCTTACGTGCCGTGGTCGGCTTTTCGTACGATTGGCGTTCACGCAGTTCAGCGATCAGGCCATTCTTTTCGATTGCGCGACGAAAGCGGCGAATCGCCACTTCGAACGGCTCGTTTTCTTTCAGAAGAATCGTCGTCATTTAATTCCTAACTCAATCACTTGATAGGGGTAAATTGCGTGGCGGCATACCGCTCACGCGCCGGCCCTCCGGTCGTCTCAGTTCATGGCCAGTAACAGGCAAACGCGGGCAGAACCCGGCCAAACCACGAATGAAACGAGAGGCAATGCGGCCACGGAGGCCGGAAAAGAGAGGTGGGGAGTTCACCGCGGAACGCGGACAGACATAATGCAAAAGCCGCGTCTGCTGCCGTTTCGCCAACCTTTCATCAACGAAAAACATTGACGAAACAGGCAAAGATCTCAATTCACTCCCGATGATATCAGGAAACTCTCCATCCTACCAGGGGTTTAGGGATTGCGCCAGGTCACCTTTCGCGCGCTCAGGCGCTCGCTTCGTCGAGTTCGCGGACATCGGCGCCCGTCAGCATCAGATGAACCGCCGCCGCGAGGCTCTTGAGCTGTTCGACCGACGTCGCACTGGCAATAGGGGCCGTAACACTGGGCCGCGCGATCAGCCATGCCAGCGCGACGGTGGCCGGCGTGCTGCCATGCGCGTCGGCAACCCGGTCTAGCGCGTCGAGAATCCGCAAACCGCGTTCATTCAGATATTTTTCGACCCGGCTGCCGCGTGCCTTATTGGCCAGATCGGCCTGCGAGCGGTACTTGCCGGACAGAAAGCCGCTCGCCAGGCTGTAGTACACCACCACGCCGAGCTGATTGGCGAGCGCCACTGGTTCGATGTCGCGCTCATATTCCGCGCGGTCATACAGGTTGTACTCCGGTTGCAGCAACTGATATTCGGGCAGGCCATGCTGGCGCGACACGGCAAGCGCCTCCTCGACCCGCGCGCCGCTGTAGTTCGATGCACCGATCACGCGTACCTTGCCCGCCTCGATCAGCTTCTGATACGCGCCGAGTGTTTCGGCGAGCGGCGTTTCGGTGTCGTCGTCGTGAGAAAAGTAGACGTCGATGTAATCGGTTTGCAAGCGCCGCAGCGAATCCTCGACCGCTGCCTGAATGTTGGGCGCCGACAGTCCCTTGCGCAGCGGATGCTTCGAAACCTTGGTGGCGAGCACGATCTTGTCGCGCTTGCCGCTCCGACGGAACCACTTGCCGATGATGGTTTCCGATTCGCCGCCCTGGTTGCCGGGCACCCACGCGGAATAGACATCGGCGGTATCGATAAAGTCGAGACCGGCATCGACAAACGCATCCAGAATCGAAAACGAGGTGGCTTCATCGGCGGTCCAGCCGAAAACATTGCCGCCGAACATAAGCGGCGCGACCTGTAATTCCGAACGCCCAATCCTGCGCTTTTGCATGATTTCTCCAGGGTTTGTCACAAGAGAAAAAGAGCATACGCCGTCTTTTCAATACCTGCAGTGCGCCCGCCGATCAAGGCTGCAAGCGGCTTTCAGCGGCATTGCAATAAACCCGCATGGAAAACGTTTGGCTTGCCGTTGCACAAAGTTCCTCAAGTTTTTTTAAGGGACGCCGTCAACCTTCACTGAGGCGGCCAGCAATGAACGAGTGCTTCCGCCGATGCCAACGTGGCGTATTGGGCTCAAGGCTTATTTAGGAGATTTTCCATGCTCGGAATCAATAGCAACATCAACTCGCTGGTTGCACAGCAAAACCTTAATGGCTCGCAAAGCGCCCTTTCGCAAGCCATCACCCGCCTGTCGTCGGGCAAGCGCATCAACAGCGCGGCTGACGATGCAGCAGGCCTGGCAATCTCGACGCGTATGCAAACGCAGATCAACGGCCTGAACCAGGGCGTGTCGAATGCGAATGACGGCGTGTCGATGATTCAAACCGCATCGAGCGCACTGTCCTCGCTGACCTCCAGCCTGCAACGTATCCGTCAGCTGGCTGTGCAAGCGTCGACCGGCTCGCTGTCGTCGAGCGACCAAGCCGCTCTGCAGAAGGAAGTTTCGGCGCAGATCGCTGAAGTGAACCGTATCGCGTCGCAAACGACGTACAACGGCACGAACATTCTGGACGGCTCGGCAGGCAGCGTGACGTTCCAGGTCGGCGCGAACGTCGGTCAGACGATCAGCCTGGATCTGAGCCAATCGATGTCGGCAGCGAAGATCGGTGGCGGTCTGGTGCAAACGGGTCAAACGGTCGGTTCGTTCACGGTCAGCCTGGCTTCGACCGGCACGTACACCAGCACGGGCGCGACGATCACGTCGGTCAACGTGCTGTCGGACGGCAAGGGCGGCTACACCTTCACCGACCAGAACAACCAGGCAATTTCGTCGGGCGCAGTCACCAACATCTTCTCGGCTGGTACGGGCGCTGGTTCGGGCACGGCCATCACCAACCTGACGCTGAACGGCACGCTCGCCACGGCGATGGGTGCGACGGCTTCGGGCGTTGCAGCGGCAGCGATCGCTCAGATCAACGCGATCAACAACCCGCCGACGGTTTCGGGCCTCGACATCAGCACGGTCACGGGCGCGAACGAAGCGATGGTCTCGATCGACAACGCACTGCAGACCGTGAATACGCTGCAAGCTGCACTGGGCGCCGCGCAAAACCGCTTCACCGCAATCTCGACGTCGCAGCAAGCTGAATCGACCGACCTGTCGTCGGCACAATCGCAAATCACGGACGCCAACTTCGCACAAGAAACGGCGAACCTGAGCAAGGCGCAAGTCCTGCAACAAGCTGGTATCTCGGTGTTGGCGCAAGCTAACTCGAACCCGCAGCAAGTTCTGAAGCTCCTGCAGTAAGAGCTGACGCGGTAACGGCGATGCGCCGCGCGCAAGCGGGGCGCATCGCCGGGTTTCAAACGGCGGGAGGCATGCCTCCCGCCGTGCATTTCCGTCCCTTAGTGATGTAGCATCGCGCACCACCCAATACAGATTTCCAGACGCCCGGAGCCTCTGCATGTCCTCGATCTCAACCTCGTCTTCTACAGCAAGCGCCAACGCCGCGCTGCAGTCGGCTGCTCAATCGATCATCAGCGGCTCGACGGGCAATTCGTCGATGGACGTGTCGACGCTCGTCACGGCACTCGTGAACGCAAAGGTCGCCGGGCAAGCCTCGGCTCTGGCGGCACAACAAACCAGCGACAGCACCACGCTGTCGGCGTATGGCGCACTGAGTTCCGCGCTCAGCGCATTGCAGTCGGGCATCACGAATCTCGCCAACGGCAACACGCTGGCGACGTTCGCGGCGACCGCAAGCGGCACCGGGCTGACCGCGACAGCCGGCGTCGGCGCCGTGGCCGGCAGCTATTCGATCGCCGTGACCCAGATCGCCAGCTCGCAAGCTCTGTCGTCGGCAGCCTTCGGCTCTACGACGCAACTGGGCACCGGCACGCTGTCGATCTCGATGAACGGCAAGTCGATGGATATCAACGTCGACAGCACCAACAACACGCTGTCGGGCATCGCGTCGGCGATCAATGCAAGCAGCAGCAACCCCGGCGTCACGGCAACGATCGTGACCGGCACGGACGGCGCTCACCTTGTGCTGCGCGCGGCGAACACCGGGGCGGCCAACGTCATCAACGTCTCGACCAGCAACATCACCAGCGACACCGGCCTGTCGAGCCTCGGCGTGACGTCGACCGCCAGCACCACGGGCGGCCAGTCGACCATTACGTCGGCCAATTCGGGCAGCGCCTGGACGCAGAGCGGCTTCGCACAGGACGCGGAGTACACGATCGGCGGAATCGCGGGCAGCAGTTCCAGCAACGCGGTGACCGGCGCTATTTCGGGCGTGACGATCAACCTGACGGCGGCGGCCGTGGGCACGCCCGCGGGCACCCCGCAGATGCTGACCATTGCGCAGGACACCACCGCGCAGAACACCGCGATCAACAATTTCGTGAGCCTGTACAACACCGTCGTGACGACGATGTCCACGCTCACGTCGTTCAGCTCCGGCTCGACGTCGCAAGGGCCGCTGTTGGGCGACTCCACGCTGCAGACGATCAAGAACACGCTGGCCAACATAATCGGAGGCTCGGTCGGCTCGGGCAGCACCGGCACCACGCTGGCGGCGATCGGCATCACGCTGAAGGACGATCCGGCCGACGGCACGATGGTGGTCGACAACAACGCGCTGAACACTGCGCTGACGAGCAGCCCGGCCACGGTCGCGTCGCTCTTCAACTCGACCAACGGCATTGCCGAGCAGTTGAACGCCAGCATCACCACGTTCACGCAAACCGGCGGCATCATCGACACGCGCAACACCGCGCTGAACGCCGACCTGAAGAGCATCACCACGCAACAAACCGCACTCGCCGACTACACGACACAACTGACGAACCAGTATCAGGCGCAGTTCACCGCCCTGAACACGTTGATGGCGACCATGAACAACAATTCGCAATACCTGACCGCGCTGTTCGGCGGCACCAACAGCGCGGGCGCGCTGGCCACGAACAAGAGCTAAGCCATGGACGCGCACAACATGAACCAGACGGAATTGGTCGAGCGCGTGCTCTCCATCACGCGCGAAATCGAGCAGGCGGCCTCGTTGGCGGATTGGCCGGAAGCCGCCCGCCTGACCGAAACGCGCTCGCCGCTGCTGATGTCGCTCAGCGCGGATCAGGAACCGGGCGCGCTGGACATGATCCGCCAGATCCAGGCGATCGACACGGCGCTGCTTGCGGACGCGGCAGTCACCCAGAACGAACTGCATATCGAGTTCGAAGCGGCGATCGGGCGCACCAAGGCCGCCGGCGAATACCAGCGGATGGCCCGCCTGTAAAAATCACCCGGAGCGGAGCCGCGCAAGGCGACATCCGCGCCCCAAAAGCCGGTTCAGCCGGTCGACCGAATAATAAGAACTACGTGCCGAAGTGAGGCGCGCTCGTTCCCTCAGCCCGCCTCGTGCGGGCTTTTTTCTTGCCTTCCGGCTTCCCGCCTCCTTGCTCCATACGCTAAACAGGCGGCCTTTTTACCGTCATCTCCGCGCATCGGAAACGCCCTCCCGGTCGCACAATTTCCGTCATAGACCATTCTGTGCTGAGACCATGACTCTCCTGTACGAGCAGCCGACGGCTGAACCCTTGACGCCCGAACAACAGCTCGAGCAAGACATTGCACTCGTTTTGCAAACGGCGCTGGAGCACCATCACAAGGGCGAATTCGACGACGCCGAAGCGCTGTACCAGGCGATCCTCGAAGCGAAGCCGCAGCACGCGGAAGCGCTTTACGACCTTGGCGTGCTATTCGTTCAAACCGGCCGTCCCAAGGACGCGTTGCCCCATTTCGAGGTGGCGCTGGGTCAACAACCGCACAACGGCCAGTTTTGGGTGGCGTACATCAACGCATTGATCGACGCAGGCGAAACGGCCGCTGCGTGGCTCGCGCTGGAAATGGGTCAGAAGCAGGGGCTGAAGGGCCCGGCGGTAGACGGCCTGATCGTGCGAATGGCGAATCCCGGCAAGGTCGTCCCGACGCAACCCGTGGCAGTCCAGAACCCGCAGCGAGAAACCAGCGCGGCCGCCGAAACAGATGCAGAGGCTGCGAAGCCAGCCGCAGACGCCGGCAAGTCTACGATCGCATCTGGGCGGCGCGTGAGCCAACAGGAAACGACGCGATTCACGTCGCTGTACAACAAAGGCCAGATCGCCGACGCCGTCAAACTGGCACGAACGCTCACCGAGCGCTTCCCCGCCGACGGTAACGCGTGGCGCTGGTTCGGGATAGCACTGCATCGCCTGGGCCGGTACGACGACGCGCTCATTCCCTTGCGCAAAGCTGCCGAATTGCTGCCGGAGGAACTGGAAAGCCGCACCGTCCTCGCGGATACGCTGCGCCTGAAAGGCCTGCACAAGGATGCCGAAGAAGTCTGCCGCGCGATCATCGCGATCAATCCGGGGTACGCCGAAGCGCAACGGATCTATGGCATGTCGCTGGTTCACCAGGGACGCGTGGCCGAGGGCTTGGCCGCGGCACGGCGCGCGATCGAACTGGCGCCGGACACGTCCGGCATGCACAACACGCTGGGCGTGCTGCTGCTCGATCTGGGCATGGTGAGCGAAGCAGAGGAAAGCTTTCGCGTCGCGCTGGAGAAAGACCCGAAAGACGCAATCGCAGCGGACAACTATCTGTTTTCGCTCACTCACAATCCTGAAGTCGAGCAGGACACGCTGTTCGCCGAACACGTCAAATTCGCCCAACAGCACGAAGCGCCGGTACGCGCCCAATGGCCGCGTCATGTGAACAAGCGCACGCCGAACCGCAAGCTGAAGATCGGCCTCGTTTCCGGCGACCTGTTCCGTCACGCGGTCGCCTCCTATCTGCTGCCGATCATGGAGCGCCTCGCGACCGATCCCGGTGTCTCGCTGCATGTGTACAACAACCACATCGCGGTAGATGACTACACCCATCTGCTGCGCAAATGCGCCCATGAGTGGCATCAGGTCACCGGCATGCCGGACGCGCAGTTGGCGAACCGGATCCGCGACGACAGAATCGACATTCTGTTCGATCTGTCCGGCCATACGGGTCGCAATCGCCTTCTCACGTTCGTGCGCAAGCCCGCGCCGATCCAGGTCAGTTGGCTCGGTTACCCTGCCACGACCGGGCTAAGTGCGATGGACTATTACCTCGTGGACCGGTTCGGCGTGCCGTTCGGCCCTGCGGAGCAAATGTTCTCCGAAAAGATCGTCCATTTGCCGGCGAACGCGCCCTTCCTGCCGGAAGAAAGCGCGCCGCCGGTCAACATCCTGCCGGCCATGCACAACGGCTATGTGACGTTCGGCAGCTTCAACCGCCTCAACAAATTGCGTCCCGACGTGATCGCTCTCTGGGCGGAATTGCTGCACGCACAACCGTCGTCGCGAATGTTGCTGGGCGCGATTGCAACCGACGAGGATGAACAGCTTCTGATCGACTGGTTTGCCGACGCAGGCATCTCGCGCGAGCGCCTGATGTTCCGCCGCCGTTCGAGTATTCCGGTCTACCTGCAACAGCATTTTCACGTCGACATCTGCCTCGATACGTTCCCGTACACGGGCTCGACCACCGTGCTGAACTCATTGTGGATGGGCGTGCCGACCTTGACGATTGCAGGCAACACGTTGCCCAGCCGCGCCGGCACCACCTGGATGTCGCACGTCGGGCTCGAACAGTTCCTCGCTACAGACAAGGCGGATTTCGTCGCCAAGGGCGTTGCACTGTCCTCCGATATCTCCGCACTCGCCGCGCTGCGCACGGGCTTGCGTGAACGCTGCATGGCGTCGGCGGCATTCCGGCCTGAAGTGGTCGCTGCAGGTTTGTCCCGCGCGTTGCGAATCATGTGGCAACGCTGGTGCGACGATCAGCCGCCCGTCGCATTCGAAGTCACGGCGCAAGAAGCCATTGCCGCCACGGACGACACCACCGCGTCGCCCAAATCAGGGGAAAACAAATGAACGCTGCCTTACCGCTTGGGGCCATCGCGCCGCAGATCGACGAGCGCATTTACGTTACCCAGCCGCATCTCCCGCCGCTCGAAGAATTCATTCCCTATCTTCAACAGATCTGGGACAGCAAGATCCTGACCAATGCCGGTCCGTTTCACCAACAGTTCGAAGCGGCGCTGTGCAAGTACCTCGGCGTCAAGCATCTTGCGCTGTTCACCAACGGCACGCTGGCCCTGCTCACCGCGCTGCAGGCGCTGCGCGTGACCGGCGAGGTCATCACGACGCCCTATTCGTTCGTTGCCACCGCGCACTCACTGGTCTGGAACGGCATCAAGCCGGTATTCGCCGACGTCGATCCGCACACGCTGAATCTCGACCCCGCCAAGATCGAGGCAGCGATCACGCCGCAGACCACCGCGATCATGCCGGTGCATTGCTACGGCAAGCCGTGCGACGTCGAGGCGATTCAAAAGATCGCCGACAACTACAATCTGAAGGTGATCTACGACGCGGCCCATGCTTTCGGCGTGCAGACCGAAACCGGCAGCGTGCTCGAGCACGGCGACCTCGCCGTTCTGAGCTTCCACGCGACCAAGGTCTTCAACACGTTCGAAGGCGGCGCGATCATCTGTCAGGACGCCAAGACAAAGCAGCGTATCGACCATCTGAAGAACTTCGGTTTCGTCGATGAAGTGACCGTGGTTGCGTCCGGCATCAACGGCAAGATGAGCGAGATCAACGCGGCATTCGGGTTGCTTCAACTGCAGCACATCGATGAAGCACTGGCACGGCGCGCGCGGATCGACGCGATCTACCGCGAACGGCTGCGCGACGTGCGCGGTATTAGCTGCGTGCCGAAAGCGGGCGAGAAAGTGGCGAACCATTCGTACTTTCCGATTCTCGTCGGCCCGGACTACCCGATCAGCCGCGATGCGCTGTATCAGAAGTTCCGCGACGAGAACATTTACGCGCGCCGCTATTTCTATCCGCTGATCTCGGACTTCCCGATCTATCGCGGCCTGCCTTCCGCGCGCCCCGAAAATCTGCCGGTTGCGCACGCCGCTTCGCAACAGATACTGTGCCTGCCGATTTTCCCGGCACTGACGGACGGCATGCTCGATCGCATCGTCGGGATCATCGCGGGTAGCTGAACGTCATGAAGCTCGCGATCATGCAGCCCTACCTGTTTCCGTACATCGGATATTTCCAACTGGCGGCGGCAGTCGACAAGTTCGTCTTTTACGACGATGTGAACTTCATCAAGAATGGCTGGATCAACCGCAACCGGATGTTGCTGGGCGACCAGGTGCGTTACCTCACCGTGCCGCTCAGCGGTGCGAGTCCTTCGTTGAAGATTAACGAGGTACTGGTCGAACCGCGCGAGCGCTGGTTACGCAAACTGCTCGAATCGATTCGGCATGCGTATGCCAAAGCGCCTCACTACCCGCAGGTCAGCGCACTGATCGGACGGATTCTGGCCGAGCCTCTCGCACCTGTTTCGCTGCTCGCGTCGCACACCGTCATGGAAATTTGCAGGTACCTCGAGATCGATACCGAGTTCGTCCCATCGTCGACGAAGTACGGCAATGCGCAACTCAAGGGCACCGAGCGGGTTATGGACATCTGCGCGAGAGAACAGGCGAGCACCTACGTGAATCTGCCGGGTGGCCGCGAACTTTACGATAGTGCGGCATTCTCGGCGCGCGGCATCGAGCTCGCCTTCATCGAACCGAATCTGTGTCCTTACGCGCAGTTCGACGACGCATTTCACCCCGCCTTATCGATTCTCGACGTCCTGATGTTCAATAGCAAAAACAGCGTCAGAGATATGCTGTCCGTCGAGGTGGCAGCATGATCGCGTGCGGGCCGCGCGCAATCGGCGGATATTTCGAACTCGAACTGCCGCGGACCGAAGCGACGCTCCACGACGATGCGCTGCGTTTTCAGTCGTCACGAGCGGCGTTTCTCGCACTGCTTCGGGCGATGCGGCCGACTGTCGTCTGGATGCCCTGGTACATTTGCGACGCAATGATCGAGCCGCTGCGCATGACCGGCACGCCGGTCAAACGCTATCGGCTCGACGCCGAATTGCGCGCGCAGTCTGTCGATGTCGCGCACGGTGAGTGGTTCGTCTACGTCAACTATTTCGGCTTGTGCGCTCAACAGGTCGACGACGTGCTCAGCCGGTTCCCGCGTGAACGCGTCGTAATTGACAATGCGCAGGCGTTGTTCGCGCAACCCGCCGATTGCCTCGCCACGCTGTACTCGCCGCGCAAATTCCTTGGCGTGCCGGATGGCGGGTACCTCGTCACACAGCAGCCGATCGCGATGCCGGAAGCGACCGACGATGCCTCGTTGCTGCGCTGCGGGCATCTGCTGACGCGGCTCGCGAAAGACGCCGAAGCAGGTTATGCCGACTACGCTGCGGCCGAAGAAAGCCTGAAACACCAAGAGCCGTTGCGCATGTCGGCACTGACTCAAAGGCTGCTCGCGGGCGTCGACTATGAAAGCGTCCGCGCACGGCGAGCCGAAAATTTCGCCTTTCTGCATGAGAAATTGCAGCGCTACAACCGCTTCACGTTTCGCTATGACGAACACGCGGTGCCGCTCTGCTACCCGTTTTTCGGCGTGCCCACCGGCGTGCGCGAAGCGCTTCGGGCGCAACGCATCTATACGCCCACCTACTGGCCGGACGTTGCGACCGCTGAAGGCGCGCCGGACTTCGAACGCAGCCTTCCTGACTCGACCTTGTGCCTGCCATGCGATCAGCGGCTGACGCACAACGATCTGGCGCCGATGGTGCAACACTTACTGGACCGACTCGCATGAACGACAACACGATATTCCTGCGCGAGATCGAACGCGGCGACCTGTCGACCATCAACACATGGCGCGCCGACAAGGCGCTGGTCAGCCACTTGGGCGGCGCCTTCCGGTATGTGGGCACCGAGATCGACAGTAAATGGTTCGACAGCTATCTCGGCTCCCGGGCGAATAACGTGCGTCTCGCCGTGTGCCTCGCGTCTACCCAGGCAGTGGTCGGCGTGACGTATCTGCTAGGCATCGACTGGGTGAACCGCTGTGCGGAGTTCTCGATTCAGATCGGCGCCGAGACGGCACGCGGCCGGGGCATCGGCGAGGCCGCCACGCGCCAGACACTCGAACACGCATTCGGCGACCTCAACCTCAACCGTATCTCGTTGACCGTGCTCGCGTCCAATGCACGCGCCATCGCGCTCTACGAGAAAGTGGGCTTTCGCGCCGAAGGTCTTTTACGCCAGGCGGCCTTCAAAGGCGGCCGTTATCTCGACGTCATGCCGATGGCCATCCTGGCTGCCGATCGACACTGAGCCTTTTACTTTTGCCGTTGCCTCGCTCCACTCATGAACACGATTGACGATCAACACCACACCGCGCTCGCCACGGCGGGCTGGACGGTGCTTCCCGGCCTGATTCGCCGCGAATTGCTCGATTCGCTGGTGAAGGCGCTCGATCCTTCGCTCGCGTTGCGCGACCAGATCAGGCGACGCAAGGGTGTGCAGGAAAACAGCGCAGGCACCTTGCATCACCTTCTGATGGATGACCCGTGCTACGTCGAATTGCTGGCGGAGCTCTCAACGCTGGAGCGGGTTTTCAAAGGATACTTTCAAGGCAACTTCGTTCTGAATTCGTACGGCGGCGTGATCAACGAGCGCGACTCGCGCTCTTACGTACAAAACGTGCACCGCGATATCCGCTTCGGCTCCGACTCGCGGCGCTTCATGGTGAACGCGCTGGTGATGCTCGACGATTTCACGCTGGCCAACGGCGCAACGCATATTCTTTCGCACTCGCAAAACCTCCAGCAGCAGCCCACCGACGAGCATTTTTACGCGCAGGCGTCACGAGCTACCGGGGAACGCGGTTCGGTTCTGCTGTTCGATTCGCGCATGTGGCACGCCACCGGCCGCAACACCACCGATGCGCCGCGCCGTGCACTGACACTGACGTTCACCAGCCCCTTCTTCAAGCCGCAACTCGACTACGCGCGGCTGTTCGGATACAGCAATCTCGACCGCTGCAACGCCTGGATGCGCCAGGTGCTCGGCTTCAACGCCCGGGTGCCTGAGTCGCTCGATGAGTTTTACGTGCCGGTGGAGCAGCGGTTCTATCAACGCGGACAGGATTGACGACCATGAGCAGAGACTACGACGCAGAAGCGAAAGATCATCCCGAACATCGCTACGCTTATGACTTCGATTATCTGATGCATGAATACATGCTTCGAACATTTGCACCGTTCCACGTCAGCGGCAACGCGCTCGAACTGGGATGCTTCGAAGGTAACTTCACGCGACTCCTGACACAGCGCTTCGATTCACTGGAAGTGGTCGAGGCATCGGCGGACTGCATCGCCGTTGCGTCAGCCAAGACGAAAGGCGCCGTCAAATTCCATCACTCGACGTTCGAGACTTTCGAACCCGCGCGACGCTACGACAACATCTTCCTGATCCACACGCTTGAACACCTCGATCATCCGGTCGAAGTCCTGAGCCGGATCCGTGGCTGGTTATCGGAAGGTGGCCGCCTGTTCGTGGCTGCTCCGAATGCGCGCGCCGGATCGCGGCAAATCGCGGTCAATATGGGGCTGATCGACCATCACGCGGCCGTGACGGCGGCTGAAGCCGCACACGGTCATCGCGTGACTTATTCGATCGATACGCTGCGAGCCGATCTGCGTGCGGCAAAGCTCCGCCCGGTCACCGAAGGCGGCGTCTTCTTCAAGGGCCTTGCCAACTTCCAGATCGATGCCGCATTGAAGGCCGGTATCATATCCAGAGCGTATCTGGATGGCTGTTTCGAGTTGGGGCGCGTTTATCCTGACTTGTGCTCCAGCGTGTACGCGATATGCGAGCGCGGCACGCGCGGTTGATCGGCTTCGGTCCGGATGTGAAGGATATCCCAGCCGCACGGAACCAGCGGCCGGACAGCAGCAGGTAATAACGGTTGTCGCGCGGCTCGACAAAGAGCGCATGGCTCCAGGACGCAAGCGGCACGCTACATCTGAATGCCGCGGACTGGTACGACGCGGCATCGCTCGACGGCGTGGCGTATCAACTCAGCACCGCCGCGTGGCGGGTCAACGCGGCGAAAAACGCGCAAACGAATCTGCAGTCCGACCCGATGCTGCCCGCCGACGGCAAGAAATCCGCACAGGCACCGGACGTCATGATCGCTGCGCAGCCGGCCGAACTCGTGGTGACGGACGGTAAGCCGGCACTGCAACCGGTGAAGGGCGTGAATCTGCTCTCTGTCACCAACGCCGACCGTCCGGCACCGCGCCTGTCACGCATCACATGCCGCGGCGTCACTGAAACGTCGCATTGACCGACAGTTGCACCGCATTACCCTTCGGCCGGTTGCTCACGTTGAACTCGTTGACCCAACGCAGCGACGCCGACACGGGTGTTTTCTGCACCTTGCCCGACCACGTGATCATCGGCCCAATGCCCACGGAATGACCCTGACTGCCGCCGACGACGTCCGCAATCCCGCCGCTGTCATGGCCGATCTGCTGGATATAGCCGCCCACCACGCCGACGCCCCAGCCGCTGCTGAAGCGCTTGAGCGCCAGCAGATCGAGCACGCTGACCGGCGCGTTGTGATAGCGGGTGTCGTTATTGGGCGTGTAGAACTCAAGGCCGTAATTCAACGACAGTTCGATGTTCTCCTGCGGCAGCAATTTCGTATAGGCGATCGTCGGCGTGAAGGTCCACGTGTTCTGTCCGGCGTTGGCGAGCCGGTTCGGGTTGTACGCACCGGTCGGCGCATAGATCTGCACGCTCAACGCGACGTGGTCGGTCTTGGTCAGGTGATAGCCGGCGACCACCGGCGCGAAGAAGATATCGGCGAACTGCGTGCCGTGGTCGTTCGGCAAGCGGCCGCGAAACGACGAGATGTCGGTGTACTGAAGCGGCACGCCAAACGAGGACGCGAAATTCCAGCCGCCTACCGTAATGCCCCACGTCTTGACCGCGTTGAGAATGGTGTAGACGGCCGTCACGTCGACGCCGGCCGTCACCTGTCCGGCGATCGGAATCGACTTGCTCGCGCCGAGCGAGCCTTCGTAATAGATCGTGGCGGCCGACACGATCCAGTCGCTGGTCGGCGGGACGACGCCGCCGTAGGGCATCACCTGCTGGCCCGTGATCGGACGGCCGATGCCGCCTTCCGTCGCCGACGCCGTTTGGGAGAGACTCACGCCGACGGTGGTCAGAAACGCGCCCTTGCACAATCCGGCAACGAGCCGCCTGGCTGCGAAGAAACAGTTAGGTTGACTCATAATCGTCCTCATCGAATGGAAGTTCGGCATTCTCACTCCTACGGAACCGCATCCGGGCCGGCTGCGTCCGCAAGCCGCACTGCGCGCAAGCGCGCAGGCGTCAGGCTTCGCGCACGATTGGCGGCGGCGTCCAGTTGCCATCCAGCAGCGCTTGCTGCGGCCGGTAGGCGCGCAAGTACAGGGAGAACACCTCGTTGGCCGGCGCCGGCAGCCAATTGGCGAACTTGTCGTCGCTGGGTTTCGCGTGTTGTACTTGGAGCGTGAGCAAGCCGTCTGCGTCGAACTTCAGGTCTTTGTTCTTCGTACCGAGTGTGTAGCGGTTTTGCGGGTTGGGGGAAAGAAAATGGTGCGAGTCATATAGCGTCAGCGACCAGAAACCTTTGACAGGCGGCAACCGGTCTCTATGGAAGGTCACGGTGTAGCGCCCGCTGCCATCAAGACATCGGCCCGATGCATCGGTATCCGAATAAAAACACTTTATCTCGTTGGCCTTGTTGACAAAGACGTGCGACGTCGCTATTGCCGTTCGCGAGTAGTAGTCCGTACCAAAGGCTGCACCGTTGCTGAAGGTATTCCAGTTTCCCGCAAGCCGCTTGCCGAACAGATTGAAATTGGAGAGCGGTGCGATCAGATCCGCTTCGGCTCTCGCCGTTTCGTCGATGATGGCGCTTCTGAGTGCGCCGTCCCGGCGCGTGGCGGCGATCAGCGCACGTGCCTGCGCATAGAGCGCCTCTTCGCCATGTTGCGGCGGCGCTTCGTCGAGCACGGCGGGCAGTGTGTCCCAGAAACGGTTCGGATCGACCCGTTCGATCTCTTCCGCGCTTGCGTGCGTCGCACTGCGGGCCGCGCCGAAACCGGGCAGTGCCGACCAGTCCGTTTCCTTGAACTGGCCGTCGTAGTCCGCGAGTGGATACACGCCGATTTTGCTGATCAGCGACTGCACCAGTGCGCGATCTTCCGGCGTGTCGTCCATGAACACGCGCGGAATCAGCATGCCTATCGCGGTGGGCGAGCGGAACATCTGGCGGATGCCCTTCGGCGCCGGGCCATGCCAGTCCGGGCCCGCCAACAGATAGAAGCCCGGCCGCGAGCCATACATCTTGCCGAGGCTCGTGAAACTATCAGTGCGCAGATCGACGGCCTGATAGACCCAGAAGCGTCTGCCGAAATCCGGCACCTGGACGATCGCCGGCGTAGTGCGCAAATCGAGCATCGCGCAACCGTCAATCAGATCGCGATTTGGGCAGCCGACGTAGCGCGTTTGCGGCTGAGCATAATCGCGCAGCATCGCGAGACGGTTGGGCGGAGCGACCGGCGCGACGCCTCCATTCAGCCCCGGCCGCGGCACCTGCTGCATCGCCAGCAATCGGCGGTAGACATTCACCAGCGGCCACGCCCAGAAATAGGTTTGGCGCGCCACCAACCGCGCGTATTCCTCCGACATCATGTCGCCCGCCACCGGACCGGGCACGGACGCCGCGCCGGCCGTCGCGGCAGACCACGGACGCTGCTGCATCTTCGCAAGGATCGGCGCGGCAACCGACGCCAGCACGGCCGCCGTCACCCATGTCGCCGCCTTCCTATGCATGTCGATGTCCGGGTCGTCCATGCGCGCCTCAGAGCTTCTGCAGTGTCGGAAACGTCCAACTGCCGTCGAGCACGGTCTGGTCCGGCCCGTAGATTCGCATGACGAGGTCATACGCACCGACAGGCGCGGGCAGCCAGTTCGACATTTCGTTCGCGCCCGGCGCCTTGTTCTGCACGTAGATATCCAGCGAACCGTCCGCACCGTATTTCAGCCCCTGAGTACGATCACCGACCGAGTAACGGTGAATCGGATTCGCCACCAGATGGCGCGCCGGCAAATCGTAAAGCGTCATCGACCAGAAGAACTTCGCCGGCGGCAGATCTTTTTTGTCGAAGTGCAGGACGTAGGGCTGTGAACCGATCAATTGCTGATGCTCGGCATTCACGCGCGTCCCGACGTACACCGCTTCCTCCTTCGTATTGCCGTAGATGCCCATCGCCGCGGCGACGGCGCGCGTCGTGTAATCGTCTTTCAGGTCGGCGCGGCTGCCGAACAGGTCGAAGGAACTGGTGGTGCGCTTTTCCGCGTCGGCCAATGCGGCTTTGCCGTCGGCGACGCCCGCTTCGAGCGCCGCGCGCGTGTCGGCTGGCAACGCGGCCGGATCGAACGGTGCGCCGGGTGCAATGCCGATCTTCGCGAAGCGTCCCATCAGCTCGCGCTCCGACGGCGCGGGCGGCTGCGTGAACTGCAACAGGAAGTTCAGGTAGGCAATGAAGTCGACCGAGGTCGCCTTCGCTTCGTCCCATTTCGGAAAGCTCAGTTTCGCGGCGGGCGGTGGTGCGGCCGTGTGTTCGAAAGCGGACAACGGCGTGAGCTTGTACTGCTTCTGGATCGCCTGCACGTTCTTGACGTCGCTCGCGCCGTTGAGCGCCGTGCGGCCGAGCGTCAGAATCAGGTCAGTCTCCGAGCGGAACACCTTGTCGATGCCCTTGGGCGTGTCGCCGTGCCAGTTGGGTCCGGCGAACAGATAGTGGCCCGCGCCGTTACCCGTGGTGCGCGAACCGACGTACGCGAAGTTATAGGTAAACAGGTCGATCCACTGGAACACGTAGTAGCGCTCGTTCGGCACCGCTGGCACCGTCAGCACCCACGGTTCACGGCGCAGATCGAGCCATGCCCACGAGTACGGCGTGTCGTTGTTCGGCGTCACGATTTCCTTGTTCTCGGGACCGTACGGCCGCGAGTAGTTGCGGAATTTGCCAAAGCCGCCCACGTACGACTTCGAAGTGGGATCGACTGCCTGCTGATAGAGCGTCTTATAGTTGAACAGCATCGGATAGGCGTACAGGAACGCATCGCGGGCGATACCGCGCGCTTCGTCCGGGGAAGCGGTCACCGCGGCGGCCGGGGCGCTCGTTTGCGCCGTCGCCGGCATCTGCGGCAGCACGGCCAACGCCAATCCGGCGACGCATGCCTGCATTCCCACGCGTTTTAAAAACGTCATCGCTAAGCTCCCCTCGAGTTCTCGTTTATTTGCCAAACGTCATGTTCAGGCCAGCAAAAATCGTGAACTGCGGCACGCTCGCACCGGAATGCGCGATCGAGTATTGCGGTTCGATGAACGCGTTGTAGATCGTCGAACCGCCCTTCCATGCCTTGCCCGCGCCGAGGCCGACGGGGATGTAGTAGCTGCCGTGCTGCAGATCGAACGTCCATATGCCGGTCGAACGGATGTACCAGCCGCCGGGCAGATTGAATATGCCAAAGGGCTGCGCGGTCAGCGATTGCGTGGTGGGCCGGCTGCTTTGTCCGGCGAACGAGTGCTGCCACTGCACGAGCCCGCCGATCAGCCGCGCCCGGATGGCGCTCACGGCAACAGCGGCAAGACCTGCCTGCCACTTGCCGGTGCCGAGGCTCGGATCGGTCGCGGTCGGCATGGTGACGAGCGGGCCCACGCCGAGCTGCACGTCGCCTTCCGAGAGCAGAAAGATGTCGAACAGATTGAGGTCGCCGAGGCCGGTGTTGTAGCCGCCGCTCGGATCGGGCCGCGTACTGAGCGGCACCGTGCCGCGGAAGATTTGCGGCACGCCGGTCAGGCTATTCGGGCCGACCAGCACGGTAGGGCGCAGCAGCAGGTCGTTGGTGTGCGCACTAGCGCCGAATACGCTCGGCGTGTAGTAATTCTGGATGTTGAATGAGGCGGCGAGATTGAGCGGGTTATTGCTTTTATTGGCGTCGTCGGCGGATGCCTGAGCGAAGACCGGCGACGACACGAACGCGGCAGCGCATAATGCCCCCGCCCCAAACACGCAGCTTTAACCCACTATCGAGCCTCGTTTTATGGCCATTTCTTATAGGCGAGCACCTGCCTTTGCCTGACGCGAAATCATTTCAAAGGGATGGCGTTCGGGTGACTGATTTAAATCGAATTCATCTCGCTCGCGTGTTCGCGCGTCCGGGCAGCCATGCGCAGCCGGACGCGATGTCACGCAAATAACCCGCGTTATGTCGCTTGAACAATCTGGAAAGACGGCGCAGCTGGATACACGGCTTGCATGAGCGCTCCTTGAAACGAGAGACGCCGCATCAAACGAAGCATGCGGAAAGAAGAAGATTCACCACGCTGGCATCGTTAGGAATACTAGCAACGATTCTGGAAATTACAGAGATAAATTTGTAACGCGGCCGAAAGCCAGATCAATCGGGTCCGACTTCCCCGCTTGTTCAATTGGCATTTTTTATGACGGAACAGGCTCAACCGTCATGTCGAAAAAATCCCACAAGGGCTGCAATAACCGCTTTGGCCCATTAGACTTGCGCTCGCTTGAATTCGACCCACCGCTTTCGATGAGGCTTTCATGATTCGCACGTTGCACCGGTACTGCATTGCCTTCACCGTTGTCCTTCTTTCCGCTTGCTCCGTGACGCCGCGCCAGGACGCCATGTCGCAGACCGGTGAATCGACGGCCGCCGGGTTGGCGTCATGGAACGACACGAAGACCAAACGCTCTATCGTCGACTTCGTCACGCTGGTGACGACGCCCGAGTCCAAGGACTTCATCCCGCGCGCCGACCGGATCGCCGTGTTCGATAACGACGGCACGCTGTGGCCGGAGCAACCGGCCTCGGTGCAACTGGTGTTCGCGCTGCAACGTGTGAAGACGGTGGCCGCGCGGCATCCGGAATGGAAGCGTCAGGAACCGTTCCGCTCAATCCTCAAAGGCAATCTCAAGAATGTGGCGGCAAGCGGCGACGCCGGCTCGATGCGGGTGTTGGCGGCGGCCCACGCCGGCCTGACGGGCGACCAGTTCGCCGCGCTCGTGCACGAATGGTTCGATGCCGCGAACGACCCGCGCTTCAACCGGCCTTACGCCGATCTCGCGTATCAGCCCATGCTCGAGTTGCTCGCCTATTTGCGCGCGAGCGGCTTCAAGACCTATCTGGTGACGGGCGGCGACGTCGAGTTCGTCCGCGACGTGGCTCAGCGCATGTACGGCATTCCGCCCGAGCAGGTGATCGGCAGCACCGTGAAGTATCGCTACGGCCAGAGCAACGGCGCGGTCTCGCTGACGCGCCTCGCGCAAGTCGACACGCTGGTCGACGGCTCGGCCAAACCACTTGCCATCGATCGCGTGATCGGCCGACGTCCGGTGATCGCGTTCGGTAACGCGGACGGCGACGCGCCGATGCTCGAATGGACCTCGGCAGGCGACGGCCCGCGCCTCGCCGCGCTCGTGCATCACACAGACGCGCAACGCGAATACGCGTACGACCGCGCGGCGAAGAGCGGCAAGCTCGACAAAGGTCTGGACGAGGCCGGCGCGAAAGGCTGGCTCGTCGTCGATATGAAAGATGATTGGAAGACCGTGTTCAAGCCTGAAGGCGCGACGACGGCAGCGGCGCCGGCGACGCCCCCGGCGAACTGAGCCTGAACCGCTGAAGGCCATTCGTAAGCGGCCTTCAGCGGTTGTTAGAGTTGTCGCGCTATGACTGGCTTTAGCGCCTTGTCTAGCGACTCAGCGTAATCGCCAGATACGTGGCATAGAGCGCGCCGCAAACCAGCAACGCCCACACCGGCACGCCGCGCTCGCGCACGTTGAGCCGCAGCCACGCCGCCGACGCGAGCGTGATCACGATGCCGGTCACCACTTCGATGCGCGGCACCCACGGCGTCAGCAGAATACCGATCGCTGGCAGCAAGGTGCCTTGGAACACCATCGCGCCGGTGATGTTGCCGAACGCCAGCGTGTCCTTGCCGCGGCGAATCCACAGAATGCTGTTGACCTTCTCGGGCAGCTCGGTGGCGATAGGAATGATCAGCAGCGAGAGCAGCAGCGGCGACACCCCAAGCGCCTGCGACACGCCGCGCACACCATGGATGAAGCCTTCCGCGCCCCACACCAGCAGCGCGACGGCCAGCGCCAGTTGCACCACGATGGTCGCGAGGTTGGTCGGCACGCCAAGGCGCGAGATCAGCATCTTGCCCGGCGCTTCGGTGCCGTGGCCGGCATCGACCAGATCATTCGATGCGCGGAAGGTCATCACCACATAAGTGACGTACACGCCGACCAGCGCCACGCTGAAGAACGCGCGCACCATCATCTGCTCATGCGGCACGTACATCGCTGCGGCGGCCAGCACGAACGCGCACAGGAAATAGTTGAGGTCGCGCGTGAAGCCCGTACGCTCTGGCGCGACCCAGCCGCGCGCGCCGCGTGAACCGAGAATCGCAAGCGTCATGAGGAAGGTGGAGAGGGTGGAGAGCATCAGCGGCGCGCCGAGAATCGCGCCGACGCCGATCTCCTGATTGACCGCGCTATCCGTCGTGCCGCCCGCGATCGCGAGCAGCGGCACTAGCGTCTCGGGCAGCGCTGTGCCGACAGCGGCGAATAGCGAACCCGTTACGCCTTCGGAAATCTTGAGGCGTTCGCCCAGATGCTCGAGCGCATTGGTGAAGAGCTCGGCCGCCACCAGAATGACGACCAGCATGATGCCAAGTTCGAACAGGAGACCAGTCATGCGCGGCGCTCCGCATACACGCAGAAGCAGCGGCGCGGCGGACGGGCAGAAGGGGAGACTGGCAGGGTACGACGATGTTTCACAGGGCAACTCCGCGGTCGGACGTAGATGACAAACCAATGACGCACCGCCGCCCGTCCGACCAGAACGAGGCAGTGCGTCAATGGGCTCGCCAAACCGACCCGGTCGAACGCGCCATGACCCGCAGGCCAAGTATGTTGACGCGCTCATCCTTCAAAGGATGAAGGAAGTCGGGACACGACAAGGCCGCAAAAAACAAAAGGGCTTAGCGCATTCTGCGTGTGTCGTTACCCCACTGATGTCACGAAATACACCCTACTCTTGTCGTTTCCGACTTGGTTCGACGAGTTTTCGATAGAAAATCAGCTGCGGCCGGCGGCCTTTTCAGGGGGCGTACACCCTACCGGTGTCGCACAACCCTTTAATGCACCCTACAGACGTCGCACTCTGCATTTCGCTGAAAGCCCCGCCAGGCAAGGCGGAGCGGCGGTGGTCTGTGGCTAACCCTCATCCAAACTCAGCACTTAGCGGGATTTTCACGGACATCGAGCGCATCGCCGTCCCATCCAGCGACCTTACCAGGACGTCGCGCCCCTAATCCCGTCTTACTGTACCAACCAGCTACCGTAACTGAAGCCGCAGAGCTGTATATTTATACAGTATATAAATTTTTCTTGCGGGTCAACTGCAGGGTAGCGCTTCATACATGAAAGCCCCCCAAACTTACAGAATTGAAAGAAATTCGTTTGAGGCGATGTCTGTGCTGCGACTACCAGTTGCTTTGCTTACGCCTACAGGCGCAGTCGTGCCAATCAGTCGGGGCAGATTGGTATCTAACGAAATGGCAATTTGCCCAACGGAGGCTTTTGACAACGGCGCGCGCTGAGCAACCAACATTGGCTTACAATCGCCAGCGGTCTGGCGCTCAGATACGCGCCGAATCTCAAAAATATAAAGGCTGGAGGGCCGATGCAGCTTCTCAACCTCACGATTTCACGTGTGATTCTGCACGAGGTTTTCAAGCGCGGTAATGACGGGAACAAAGTGCAACCCGAGTTTGGAGACGAACTCGAGGTGCTGGACGACGAAGCCGCTGAGGCACTTCGAGACCGCGTCGTAACTGCTATGACCAGCGCAACGCGATGCGTTCAGATGTCCATCGTGAAGGCGAGCGCGGAGAGCCTCGTTCATCGCGCGTCCACATCTCTCGATGCCGACGATGCCGGTTTCATTGCCGAGTCGCGGGGCATCGCCGACAAGCTCGCTGACGAACAAAAGAACCGCAACCTTCCGGGTGGCGTGGTCGTCGTGTTTAGCGGCACCGCCGGCCATCCTGCACGGCGACTGGTTGGCGTCATTAAGGCCGAAGTGCATAATGGTTTCATGCGGGCGCGGGAAGCTGCAGACGCAAAGCCAAAGCTCAAGTTTTTGAAATCGCTTATGCTGACCGCGCAGACCAAGCTCTACAAGGTCGGGCTTTTCTTGGAGCCGCAGGCGCCGGTTGAAGGCGAACTTCCCGCTGGTTGGGACGCCTACATCTATGACGAAACCTTGACGGTGGCGAACCGGTACGGCGCGGCCAAGTATTTCTACGATGGATTTTTAGGGCTGGGTTTTCCCCAGTCTAGTGCGCGTCAAACACTGCAATTCTTCGATTTGACGAAGGCTTTTATCCAAGCGGTGGACAAGCCCGAGGAAGAAAAAATCGTGCTGCATAACGCCCTCATCACGTATTTGCGCGCGGACCAGCTTCCGACCGTCGGAATCGCATCCTTTGCAGATACGTATTTCGGGGATGCCGATGCGCGCGACGCCTATCGTGCGTACATGGTCGAAAAAGGATTTCCAGAGGTCGCGGTCAACAAAGACACGACTGACGTTGCGTCGGCGATGAAATTGCGCAGGCTCAATTTTGCTAGCCGTGTCCGTATCAGCGGTCCTGCAGACTCGTTCGACAAGCTGGTAACGGTGTCGCTTATCGACGGCGAAGCGAAGAACGGCGTCACGCCGCAGTGGACGCAGGTAATCATCAAAGACCGAATCTCTACGCAAGAATGACCGAAACTGAATTCCTTGCACGATGGCACGCCGAGCGGGAGTCGTACGCCGCTTGGGGTCTATTCGTCAAGAATCAGATTATTGCGGACCTGCACGCGTCGGTAGACCGCTTCGATGCGCACGCTTTTCTTAAAATTCCGCCGAAACCCCGTACGAAGACGGACGACTCCCTCATCGGTAAAGCGTTTCATCGAAACAAACCGTACGCGGACCCGTACGTCAGTATCGAGGACAAGGTCGGCGTCCGCTTCGTGGTATTGCTTACATCTGACATCAAGAAGATTCAGCACGTCATTGAGCAGTCCAGCAGATGGGCGTGTAGTCTCGATAGAGATTACGAAGCGGAACGCGAAACTAGGCCGTTGGAGTTTACGTATCAGTCGACACACTATGTCCTGAAGTCGGCGGAGTCGTTTCGCACAGAATCCGGCGTTGAGATTCAAAAAGACACGCCATGCGAAGTGCAAATTCGGACGTTACTTCAGCACGCACACAGTGAACTGACGCACGACAATATCTATAAGCGTGAGCCTGGGTCCGAGGTTGCCAAGACGGTAGAGCGAACCGTTGCCAAGAGGATGGCGCTGATTGAGGCGGTTGATGACTACTTCATCAGCGCCGTCGACGAGCTCAATTCGGCAACTAAGGCTGAGCGTGAAGCGCTCGAAACGCTGGCTACGGTCTACTCGGAGCACGTCGGTTTCGCTCCCCAGACCGACCTAAGCAACCGACTCGTATTGCAGGCTTTTCGCCAAAACCTAGGTGAAGACCTACGTCAACGTCTGACTGATTTGCTAGGCAAGAAGCCGTTCATTGCCGAACGTGTCAAAGGGCGCGCTGACGCGCAATATCTCTACCGGCAAGCGTGGATACTCTTAGCGTATCTGATGGCAGAAACCGCACCTGCTGCGACTGCCGAACGGTGGCCACTGACGCCTGACGAACTCCGTCCCGTCTATACCGATTTAGGTCGCGCGTTCCCAGCTCAAGTCTAGTCGCCGAGAAGAAATGGCGAGGGCTCGGTTCACGATTTCATTGCGCGCAAGTGCAGCAACTTTACGAGCGCAATAATTGCGTTCACTTCGACTGGGGGTTAAATCGCTGAACTTTCGCCGCCTCAATAAATTGCTGAGTTCGATTCGACAGAACGAAAAACGCAACGTGACCACACCAATCGCTGAAATGAGCGACAACGAACGTCGCCTAGAACAATTAATGCAGCCGCATTCAGTATGGGACAGAGTTTCGTCGCTTACTGCACCTGACTCGGACGTTGATGTCTCCGAGCCGGACCCCGTCCTCTTGCGTCGCGCCTTCGATGTTTTTGTTGCCCAAATCGGAATCGACGCCTGGCTCTCCCGGCGTGACGCCATCGCCGAGCAGTTCCAGACGAAATCTATCGAATTTGTAGGCTGCGTCGACGCTCCTCTGCTAGCTTTCGACGACACCATCGCGTGGTACCTTTACTTATGCGAGTTGGCTATTGCACGCCCCTACGAGCTGCCGACCTACTACTCCGCTCGAGTATTGCCGTTCCTTGGCGTCATTGGGAGCAAGCTCCGATATTCAATTTCTGTGAAGAATCTGGATGGCAAGCTCCGCCAGACGATGACAGACCGTATGCGCGAGCCTGACGGGTACATCTTCGAAGTGCTCGTGGCGCTTTCGTACGCCGAATGTGGGTGGACGGTAGAGTTTCTTCCTGAGGGAGCTGACCCGACGCCTGACTTGCGCGTTGAAAGGCTCGGGCAGCAACTTCTCGTTGAATGCAAACGAATGTCGTCGCGTTCGCAGTATGCGATTGAGGAGGAGGCGCTCTGGAGGCGTCATTGGGACGAGGCCCTCCCTGTCTTGCGCGAAGCGGGCCAGTTGGTTTGGCTGGACGTCGCGGTTCACGTCGAGCTAGTGAATTTGCCGAGCGATTGGCTGCAGAGGCGCATCATGGCGTTGTCACCACTAAAAGGTACAGAGGCGTCTTCGTCCGATGAAGAAGCGACTATTCGCCTGCGAACCGTCGACCGTACGGAGCTCGACTCCGACTTAGCATGGAGTTCGGTGAAATTGGCAGGCTCAAAGTTGCGCCACTTGCTCGGCGGCGACTGGGTACCGGAAAATGCAATTACCTCGTTGTCAGTGGAAGGGAAAACGAAGACTTCGGGAGTGCTGCCTGGCTACTTTGCGACATACTTGGATACAGTGGATTGGGCGAGCGGAGCGACATTTAGCTGCGATGCTGACGGCGCCATTGAGCGGAAAGCGCGAGATGTAAAGGCCACTATAGCCCGCGCAGTGCGCCAACTGCCCGACAACCTACCCTCTGTTTTGCATGTCGCCTTTGAGACGCTCGAAGGGCCTGGCGTCGAAACGCAGCGTATGAAAAAAGTCGTTTCATCCATCGAAGGCATGACGTCGATGAAGAAGGTCATCGCAATCGTTCTTCATGCACTGGGTCCAGTCGATAGCAAAGGGCAGGTCATGGTCATTGACGAAACGTCATCCGATTTCTGGCGCGGACCACCGTCGCGAGATTTGATTCCATTGATGGTCGTGTTGCCAGCCGGCTATGGTTTGAAATCTCGCAAAGGCGCTCATTGGGTGTAGCGTGACCTCCTACAAGCAAATCCAAATGCGGCTACGGCCTGCAGTTGTCGCCAACCGCGAATTCCGTAAGGAGGTCGCGAAGGCCGGTGGACGGAATTGAACTATTTGCTGGCAGTACCGGTTATCGGACGCCATGCTTCGCATATAGTCGCTCAAAGAAGTCGGCGACACATTTCTGCGCACGAAGACCAACTTGCCGTTTCGCAAGGTCGACGTCCGGAAACTCGTATCCGCCAAAGCGGTACACCTCATAGCCCATCAGGCGTAATCGCCGGTCCTCTGCCGCCATTTCGGCGTAAAGTTGCGCACTGGCGACATACCGGTCAAGTGAACTCGGGTCTTGTGTGGCGTAGTGGTGACGACCATCAACTTCAATGACGATGCGTACGCCGTGGTCGAGCATCAAGAGAAAGTCCATGCGCTGGCGCGCCAGAAATTTTTCGTCACCTCGCTGACGTCGGGTGTAGGGGTCGTAGTGCAGGTAGACCTGCGGCACCAGCGCTGGGAGGCGGTCACCAAGCTCCTTGCCGAACCGCTCGTAGTAGCCTTGAAAGATGGCTAGCTCACCTGGTGAACGGGTATCTTCAACCGACTGACGCAAACGCCGGAACAACTGTTCCTTGGCGCTGTTCTCATCCGTGAGGTCGCAAAGTTCGGCGTACCAGTCGCGAAGGTCTTTCCATAAAAGGAGACCAGAACTGGGAAGTGGTCGGTCAAAGATGAGAACCTTGTCCGCATTCTTCGTGATTTGGACGTCGTTGTTGAGCGCATCACGGAAGATAAGCTCGGGCTTTTCACCCGTCGAAGCGAAGATGAGGTTTTTCAGCGCGCCGGAGACGCCTGCTTGGGCGCGAACGACGCTGTAGATGGCATAGCCCGACTCAACAGACGTCTGGCGCACCGTGAATCCGTCTCTCTTCAGGGCATGCCCAATTGCAGCAGCCAGCTCGGCCTGCTCTGCGTCTCTGCGCGTAACCGGATGCAGAACCTTCTCCAGTAGCGAAAAAAATCGAGCCTGACTGCATGTGAGTGCACCGCATTGTGTGAGCAGTTCCTCGTGCGACCAGTCGTCGTTGCGCAGATAGTGCTGTTGAATTTGCGCAGCTAAATCCGCGTTGTCTACCCACCATGATTCGCCGTCCCGCATGACGTCAGCACCGAATATTTCCTGTAGGCTTTCAGTAACAGGGAGTTCGCCGAACAGGACGTCCAGAGAGTTGAGGACTTTGAGCACATCACGACGAACGAGCTGGCTTACCCGGTGTTCCGCGTGAACCGCCATTTCGCTGTACGAGTCTGCCAAGTCCTCCGACGGATATTCGCGAAGCACCTTTTCTGCAAGTTCAAGAAGTGCTGACTCGTCTAAACTGAGGATACGACGCCGGACGTAGAGCCGCTTACTGGCGTGAGCCTCCTGCGCGTCTTCTGGTTTGACGACAGATTGAATCCCCAGCCGAACGCACACATCCGGAAGCTCGTAGGATTTTGCGACTGCAACGGCCTGCGCGATGTGCCCTCTCAGGGTATCGAGAGGGACAACCGAACGCTTTGCGCTTGAATCCCGCATGCAGCCTCCACAGTATTTAATGCGCGTGCTCTATTCAGCCCGGGTAGCAGAGAACAGTTTCCTTTGTCCGGTGCGACAACGCCGTCTGTCTGCCCTCTGGCCGGCGAGCAAAATCGTTCCATCTGGGTTCGGCGACTTGTTCAATGCGTTGCGAGACGGTTTTGGCTCGAGTCTGCGTCCGGCGAAGAGACGCACCGCGACTTCCAACGGACTCCAGATACCGCTCGCATTGTGCATTCGACCATGGCTTCTGCGACAAGATTTGCAGGACCCACTAGACCTATCACCCCTGACTCACAGCTGACCAATACTTCGAAGGGCCCACAGTGCGACCCGAGGAGCGAAAATTCAAGGGTGTGACGCAACTCGATTAGGCCAGGCTTCTGTTCTTCAAAAATTTTCTGAAGAGCGCTGACCGGCTCCGTAACAAAGAATCTATGTCGGACCTCAGCGTCATCGTCGTCATGGATGTCAACCACCGCCAGCGCGTCGTCATAGTCTTCATCGTATCGCAGCACGTCGTATACGGCATCGGGCATCGGTGCGCCCAGTGCATAGAAGGCGTCGACTTGCGCCGACCTCAACAACGACGGTCGCTTCGTCAAGCAAGGCAACCTCAGGTGAAAACCGCATCAGGGCGATGCCCACCTCCCGCTGTGCCGCGGCCTCCCTGGCCGCATCGCGCTCATGCATCTCCGTTTCCGGCGACAGTGTCAGCACTCCACCGCGCTTCATCCCGAGGCGAACGCCAGCCGCGCGAGCTGCATTGTCGGTAATGACCACTTTGTCTTTCTCCAGGACAGCACTTCCATGCACAGGCTCAGACGACCACTTCGGTCGGAACACCTCGAGCGGTAACTTCGGCAAGTGGACGGCGAGAAAGACGCGCATGTCTGGAAAGCAGAACAGGAGTTGGTTGAAGGGGAATCGACAGAGGCTCTGCGCGGGCGGGCCCTCGTCGTTTCACAATGTCGACGGTCAGACCGTCGGCTGATGGTCTCAAAGCGAGCCGCAACAGCGCGGGCGATGAATCCTGCGCGGCAGCCAGTGGCCTGACCATCACGAAAAGCGTCTCGGATGACTGTGCCGCCAGATGCAGGCGCCGCAGCGATGACGCTTGCGCGTATTGCGCCCAGAAGATGAGCGCACTGCAACTGCCGGCCCGCAGAATCTGCTCCGCTGACCAGAGCGCATCGGCGGTCTTCTGCGCTTTCACCCGCAGCACCTGCTCAATGGAAAGTCCGATGTAGCTGAGTCCAAGTCCGTCAGGGGTATGCGGCGGCTGCACGAATGCAACCGGTCGATTTCCCGAGGCACTCAGCGCCGGGCGCAACAGCCGCAGTTCGCCCACCCCGGCTTGCTGCACCATCAGGTCGACGAGAGCACCGACTGGCCAGCCCCCGCCGGGAAGTTCAGCCGACAGCGCGGGATAGCCGGTCTCGACGACCCGGCCACGGCCACGCGCGAGCTGGGACGCACGCCACAAGGACGGGTGTATCTCTTCGGCAGTAGCGCTAGCAGTAGACATGCGGCATCGAAAAAACCTGTATATTTATACAGTATCGTACACGCAATTCTGAGATAGTGAACTGACACTTTTCATCGGGAGCTGAATCGTGGATGCACGTGTTCGCAAGGTCGGCCATCCGATGCCGGAGGTGGCAACATTCACGTCAGCGATGCGTAATGCTTTCGGGGACGAGTGCGTCGATGATGCGGTCCGGCGCGGCAAAGCTGGTGAGCCGACGTTTTATGCGCGCGAGAATGGACGCACTGTTGGCACAGCAAGTCCGGCGAACGACAATGTCTGGCGCGTCAACGCCGACATACGAGACCGGCATTATTGTCCCGGGTGTGACGGCGGGTGCGTCGGCCAAGCAATTGGTTGCAAAGAGTGGCTGCAACGAACGGCCAGCAAGGAGAAACCGTGAAAAGAATTGGATTGGCGTTACTGGCAGCGACGATGGCGCCGACAGCGTTCGCAACTGGCGGATATTCGGAGATGTGGAATCCACCAGAGGCGCGCACGACCGCACCACACAGCGTCAGTGCCGCACACAAGCTGGTAACTCGTCGGCATGTCGCGCCCCATGCAATGAAAGTGCACGCACGCCGCGCGCCGACATCAGCAACGAGGCTCATGGCGAAGCAACACCACATGCAAGAAGTCGTTCCAGCGAACGAGCCTGACATGTCGGACATTCCTCGCCAGATAACTCCCGAGGGAAATGTGCTTCGCGTGAGCTCGCGCGGAGCATCGGTAAAGGTTGGGCGCTGATGGAGTCGGAAAGCTATCGCGGCTACAACGTGTGGGGCCACGCCATCCTTCAGCAGGAAGACGTCCTCCAGCCGGAGCGTTATGCGGGAAGCGGGACCATTACCAAGAGCGGTAAGCTAATCGAAGCATCGGGTGTCCTCGGTCATTTCGACAGTGAAGAGGACGCGCAACATGCTGGCTTGGATTGGGCCCGCGCCTGGGTCGACGCACATGGGTGAGGCCACGGCCTGGTCAGCAAGCTTGCACGCACCGACCACGACGGCGTCGAGCACTTCCTGCAACTCCCAAGGTGCCGTGCGGAGCATCTGCAAGATGCCCCGCAGGCGGTGGCCCAGGCCTGATGTCGTCGTGTTGGACATCGCTTGTACCTTGCGTTCAAACGCAGGGCGAGAAGGAATGTCGGCCGCTAGGCATGCCCGTTGCGCCGCCGTAAGACCGACTCAAGTGGACGGTCACGGACCAAGGAGCGACAAATGAGCATATTTTCAACTATCTTGAACAAGACTTTTCCGCACGACCATCCAGCCAATACAACCTCTGCCTCGAAAACTGCCCCGGCGGCAGGCGGAACATCAGCACCAGGCAGCGCGACAGTACCGACAGGAACGCCGTCGACGCCATCAACTGCTTCGGCGCAGACTTGACAACCCTCAGCTGCGCCAATGCCGACGGTCGACGTTGAGGCGGTCCTTACCAAGATGCGGGAAGGTAGCGGCCAACAGTTGAACTGGCGAACGTCAATCGTAGACCTGCTCAAGCTTCTCGGACTGGACAGTAGTCTGGATGCGCGGAAGGAACTCGCCTCCGAACTTCACTACTCTGGAAACACCGAAGATTCCGGCGCTATGAATGTCTGGTTGCATCGGGAGGTCATGCAAAAGCTCGCAGAGAATGGCGGCAAGGTGCCCGCCAGATTCTCCACGGTCTCCTTCATCGCCGTCATCTCACGAATTCGGCTGTCTAGTTCCGCGAGATGCTGATTAATCAAGCTCTCGACCTCGTCGCTCGGTCTGCTGCGGTTTTGCCACAACTCAAGCATGGTAGCGATTTGTTTAATCGAAAAACCAAGATGACGCGCCTGCTTCACAAAGTGAAGAATTTCGATGTCGGTCGAGCCGTACACGCGGTAATTCGACCCGGTGCGGCCCACAGGATTGATAAGCGCAGTCTGCTCGTAGTGGCGAATCATCTTCGCCGACACACCGGATGCTTTCGCTGCTTCACCAATGTTCATCGCAGCCGCCTTTGTCTGGCCGGCCAATCTGCCGTATATCTCTGTTTTTAGACCTTCCCGCAATGGGAAGGTCAAGCGTCACACCACGGCGGACCGATGTCCGCCATCGAGTCACGGTATCGCTTCCGCCTGACTGCGAATGCGGAAGAATTTCTCCACCGGAATCACCGCAACGACCCCATCTCCACTTGCGCCGACATGTGCGACATCCATGATGGTCTTCACCAGCGCATCGACGTTTTCCGCCTGCGCAAAGATTTCAATCTTGACGTGCTCCGTCGTCCAATCGTCGGCAAAGTAATTCGGATGTACGCCGAATCCCCGCACTTTGGTAACGGTCACGCCATGGATGTGAATGGCGCCCAACTTTCGTTCCAATGCTTCCACTACATCGAGCCTGACAATGGCAACAACGCATTTCAGTTCCATGTCATCCTCCTCAGCGGTTGATTGTTAGCGAAACCGTTTGCTGCTATCCGTTTGGCCCGTTTGGTGCCCAGTTCATATCCACTGCAGCTTGAATCTTGCCCGCGTCGTGAACGCCAGCTTGTGTCATCCGCCAGGCTATCTCTGCCGTACCCTGGCAAACCGCGCATGTCACCGCCATCTGGTCTTCGAAGCATTGAAGATTGGAACGATGTACGCCGCGATTTTCGCAACCGCACCAGCAATAGAGCTTGTTGAGCGTCGCAGAAATCTGCGTCGCAACCCAGTAGGAATGCCTTACGTCCTTATCAGCAAATTGATTCGGGTTCAGGACGTGTGAAGCATCCGACCGGCCACTGGGAATGATGCGCAACCCATCAGGACGCAACATCCCCACATGCCACGCAGTTTCCGAATGAATCTGCTCTTGCAGGCCCGCTTTCCCGGTGGCGGAACTGAGTACCGGGTACCGTGCAAAGAAAGGCCCCACAACAACCGCCGCAGGTATCGCAAGAATCAGCACGACCAGCACCACCACGAGGCGCCACCTAGCCGCGATGAGTACCGGGGAACGCGCTGCGCGCGCCTGATGCTCCTCTTCTTTGCTTATCCGATTTTTCATTGCAACTCTCCTTTTTCACAGGCCAGCGGCTATCGCCAGAGACGCATCGCCTCACTGCAAGAACGCATGCCGTGCATCATGCTTACGTGCATCACAGCCATGCCGACGATACCGAGCACAGCGACGAGGCCAATGACGGCGAAAATGACAATGACGACGTTGAGCATTCGAGCGTTGTCGAACATGATTTTCTCCTTCGCATCAGTCGCGGAGCAGCGTGACGAGCAGCGATATCGCGCTGCTCCGCGTGACTTGTCCGTGTCGTGATGAATCAGGTCATGACTTGGGACCCGTCACCGTTTCACTCTGCACGTCGTGCTTGTCGGTACTGGACTTTGTTCCCCGCATCATGAGCAGCATCGAGAGCGGACACACCAGCATGCAGGTCACCAGGATGAATGGAGCGAGAGCACCTCTGAACTGAGGCAGCGCCCAATATCCAAGTACGATAACAAGCGCGAGCGCAAGTGCAGTCGTCACCATCGTCTTTGTGTTGCACTTCACGATTGCTTCCTTTCTGGAATTGGATTGGGTAGTGGTGTCGGGAAGAAATCCACGTCACTTCGATGGAGACGTACCGGCCTGGTCGGAGTACTTGAGCATGATGTCGCCCATCGCCTTCATCATTTCCCCGTGCATGCGCATCGCGGTCTTCGGGTCCATACCCATATTGCCGCCCATCATCGGACAGCCACCCATCATGCCGCCGCCCATTCCTCCCATTCCCATGCCGCCCATCATGTTGGAACCGTGTTCTCGCGTTTGCGGTGGGTGACTCGCGTCGTTGCCGGTCCCACTGGCAGCCATGGCCACAGCGCCCGTACCCAACGAGAGTGTCAACAGGGCAGCAGTCAGTAGTGATTTCGCGTTCATATATATCTCCGGATTCGGTTAAATCGTGTCACTGATAAAGCAGTTCTCGAGGCGCGCGCCGACGCTCTCCGCGTTGGCAACACGCATGCGTGCACAACGACGCAGGGCCGTTCGAGTCTCGTCGACGAGGGAACTACAAGGAGCGAGGCGGAGGCGCTGGCAGTTCGGGGATGAACTGCGGTATGAGAATGACGTGGGTGGCCCGGTAGACGGGCGAGGAAGTCACGACTGCCGTCTTATACGTCGTCGGTAAGACAGCCATGCCGCAGGCGAGACCGCTCAGGCTGCCGTGACATGCGGGCTGAGAACCCGTTACGTGGGCTCTTGCATCTTGTGCGCACGCCACCATGCCCGGTGTATGCGGCGCCTTCATCTGAGACTGCATTGTCGACGACGACATTTCCGGGCAAAGCGCCACCTGCGCGGGGTAGCCGAGGAGCGGCAGCCACGCGATAAGCAGACAGGCGACAAGTTTTACCCAGAATTTCATCATTTCAGTATAGGTGGTCCACACGACATCGCCAAAGGGCAGGATGACGCTCGCGCGCTACCCGGTTGGTCACTGGGCCCCAACGCTTTAAATGTGCGAGAAACGCGTCAGCACCAACAAAACCGACCAACTGTGCGTCGACCTGCTGATGGCCATAACGGTCATAGAAAATCAAAGCCGGTGGCCCGAAAAGCCCAAAGCGCCTCAACATCTCAGCGTCTTCAGGTGTGTTCTTCGTCACATCAATGCGCAGCAGTGTCCAATGCGCGAACTCGCTCACCACGCGCGCATCGGTAAAGGTAAATCGCTCCAGTTCCTTGCAACTGATACACCAGTCGGCGTAAAAATCCACCATGACAGGTTGGCCGTGTGCCGCCTCGAGTGCCCGGTCAAGTTCGGCGGTCGACCGTACCGATTCAAAACGCGCGGCACTGGCCGTCTCAGTTTGTGCGCCCCGCGTAACACCGCGCAATGGTTGAAGAACCTCAAAATTTCCCGATGCAACGCCGACCAGTTCGGCAATCGCGGCGACCAGCAGCAGTACACCAATTGCTTTGCCCACGCGAAGCACACCGTGTGCGTTCGGCGGTAGCGGGTCGATGGCGCGTAGCATCATGGCGCAAGCGGCTAGCAGCAAAGCGACCAATGCCATCAGCAGCCAATCTGGCAGTAATGAATAGACGAACCACAATGCTGTTGCCAGCAGCATGACGCCTAGCGTGTTCTGAACGGCAATCATCCAGTGCCCGGACCTGGGTAACACGCGCGCGCCGAAAGTGCCGACGAGCAGCAGCGGAATGCCTATTCCGATGCCCATCACGTACAAGGCCAGCGCTCCGCCGACGACATCGCGACTGTTGGCGATATACAGCAGCGCACCCGCCAGTGCTGGTGTCGAGCATGGGCCGACAATCAGTGCGGAGAGCATGCCCATCACGAACACTGGGACAATCCGGCCGCCGGGTAGACGGTTACTCCATTCAGTAAGCCTGGTTTGCCAGCCCGTTGGCAACTGCAGTCTGAACAGACCGAACATGCCGAACGCGAGGACGACCATGAGCAAACCAAAGGCGGCGAGCACCCAGGGCTTTTGCGTTACAGCCACCAGCGGGATGCCGATGAGCGCCGCAATGGTGCCGGCGACCGCATAGGTAACCGCAAGTCCTTGCACATAGGCGAGCGACAGCGCAAAGCCACGCCACAGCGTTAACCGTTCCCGAGTTCCGCCGATAACTGCCGTAACGATGGGAATGAGGGGATACATGCAAACTGTGCCCGCCATTAACAAACCAGCAAGCAGGAAACCTAGCAATTCGGGCACGCCAAGACCATTCGCCGGTCGCAGATTCAGGCCGAAGACAGCGAGGCCCCGGTTTTCGCCGACAGTTGGAAACTCGGTGGCACCGGCTGTTGCATTCCCTTCGTTCGCAATGGGGGTGACGATGCCGTCGGCCGCTATGCGGTAGCCTCGGGTTAGCGGCGGGTAGCAGACGCCGAGGTCCGCACACCCCTGCGACGTGACGGACAGCACGGTGCTCGCCGTGATGGCGCGGGGCAAGGGAACGCGAATTTGCACAGGCCGGTGATAGACCTGGACCATGCCGAATGTCGGGTCGTTTTTCGATTCTGCAGGCGGCATCTGGTCCGGCTTAACGGGCACACCATCCACCGCGAAGCTGAAGCGGTCCTGGTACAGGTAGTAGCCAGGCTTCGTGCCGAAGTCGAGCGTTACCTGTTGTGGCCCGCTGACGCTGACCGTCAACGGAAAGGCTTCATTGACGGGTAGCAGGTCAGATTCGCTCACCGCGTAAGCGGCCAGAGACATGAAAACGAATAGCAAGCCAAGCGCGATGCGCAACGCGCGCTTCGCTGCGTCTGTTTGACGGCAAATTCGCTGCCGTAGGTCGGGTGATGTCATTCGCATTGCAGTGCCTCTACTCACAAGATGTGAGCGCAGACGTGCGACCGCAGGCCCGCCGTCACGCGGCGAGCCTGCGAGTGCCGTGTCAGCGCCCCATCATGACTGCTTTTCCAGTTTCACGATGGTCAGGGTGCCGTTGACGTTTTCGACACGGACCTTGACCTTGTCGCCCTCGTGAACCTGCTTGACCATGGCCGCATCCTTCGCCTTGAACGCCATCGTCATCGGCGGCATCCCGACGTTCTCCAGCGTGCCATGCTTCAGCGTGACCATGCCGGTCGCAGAGTCCACCTTCCTGACCTCTGCATCGGTGAGCGCATTGTTCGATGACGTCTTCGAATCCGACGGCTTGGACATGTTCATGCCCGCCATGTCATCACCGGCGAACGCGGGCGCAGCAACGATGGCTGCAAGAGCAACAGACGCAACAATCAACTTCTTCATCGGGTTTCTCCAGTTTGAGTAGAAGGCACTTTCATGCCGGAAGGTACTGCGTGGGGATGACGCGCATGGCCCAGCCTCCGCGCGCGGCGGCGTTGAAGCAGGAACCAGGCTGCAGGGATAACGAACATCGAAAGGATGGGTGCCGTGACCATGCCGCCTACCATCGGTGCGGCAATGCGCTGCATGACTTCCGAACCGGCGCCGTGTCCGACCATGATGGGGATGAGACCAGCCAGCACGACAGCAACCGTCATCGCTTTCGGCCGCACGCGCAACACGGCGCCCTCACGAATCGCATCGAACAGAAGCGCCTCGGTTAGCGGTTCACCATCCTCCAGCCGGCGATTGAGCGCACCCTTCAGGTAGAGCAGCATCACGACACCGAACTCGGCTGCGACACCAGCGAGTGCGATAAATCCGACTGCGGTTGCGACAGACACCGCATGACCCAGAATCCAGATGAGCCAGAACCCGCCGACCAGAGCAAACGGCACCGTCGACATCAGCAGGAGTGCATCAGCCGCAGAGTTGAAGGTCAGGAAGAGCAGCACGAAGATGACGACGAGTGTCACGGGAATGACCGTACGAAGTTTCGCCGCTGCACGCTCGAGATATTCGAACTGGCCGGACCATGCAATCGAATAACCCGGCGGAAGCGTCACCTTCTCCGCAACAGCGCGCTGCATTGCTTCGACCGCTGACTGCAGGTCCGTATTGCGGATATCGACATAGACGTAGCCCGAGAGTCGGGCATTCTCGCTGCGAATCATCGGAGGACCATCGGCAATCGTGATGTGCGCCACATCGCCGAGCTGGATTTGCGCGCCACGGTCTGTGACGACAGGCAGCTGTCGCAGCTTCTCGAGCGAATCCCGGATTTCGCGCGGATAGCGAATATTGATGGGGAACCGCTTCCGGCCGGCAATGACCTCGCCAACGTTTTCTCCGCCGACGGCCGAAGAAATGACAGACTGGATATCGCCGACGGCAAGCCCGTAACGTGCAGCCGCCCGGCGGTCGATGTCGATGTCTATGTAACGACCGCCGTTCAGGCGCTCGGCCAGTGCAGACGTGACGCCCGGCACAGTCTTGACCGCTGCTTCGACCTGTGCCGCGATTCTGTCGATTTGCGAGAGGTCACTACCCGAAATCTTCACGCCAACCGGTGTTTTGATGCCGGTAGACAGCATGTCCAGACGATTACGGATGGGCGGTACCCAAACGTTCGACAGCCCTGGCACCTTGACCGTCCGGTCCAGTTCGTCGACCAGCTTCTCGGGCGTCATGCCCGGTCGCCACTGGCTGCGTGGCTTGAACTGAATCGTGCTCTCGAACATTTCGAGCGGTGCCGGGTCCGTAGCGGTGTCGGCCCGCCCGGATTTGCCGAAGACGGTCTGCACCTCGGGAACCGTCTTGATGAGCCGGTCGGTCTGCTGTAGCAGTTCACTTGCTTTCTCGGCCGAGATTCCCGGAAGCGCTGTCGGCATATACAGCAGGTCGCCTTCATCGAGCGGTGGCATGAATTCGCCACCGAGCTGGGACAGCGGAATCACCGAAGCGGCCAGCGCAACCACCGCTAGACCAATGGCAACCCAAGGTCGCCGCAGCGTAGCTTCCAGCAACGGCCGGTACAGTCGAATCAGCACGCGATTGATGGGGTTCGAGTTCTCGTGGGGAATGCGACCTCGAATCAGATAACCCATCAGCACGGGAACCAGCGTCACCGACAACCCGGCAGCAGCGGCAATGGTGTAAGTCTTGGTGAAGGCCAACGGAGAGAACAGCTTCCCCTCCTGCCCCTCGAGCGAGAACACTGGGATAAACGACAGCGTGATGATGAGAAGCGAGAAGAACAGCGCCGGTCCCACCTCCGCAGCAGATGTCGCGATGAGTTCCCAGCGCTGTGCCGTCGTGATTTGTTCGCCCGGATGCTCGTGGTCGTACGCTTCGAGATGCTTGTGAGCGTTCTCAATCATCACGATGGCCGCGTCAATCATCGCCCCGATGGCAATGGCGATGCCTCCCAGCGACATCAGGTTCGCGTTCACCCCTTGATAGCGCATGACAATGAAGGCGGCCAGCACGCCTAGCGGCAGTGACAGAATCGCCACGAACGCGCTGCGCAGATGGAACAGGAACACCGCGCAGACGAGCCCAACGATGATGAACTCCTCGATTAGCTTGTCCTTGAGGTTGTCCACGGCGCGCTCGATGAGCTGCGAGCGGTCGTAGGTTGTCACGACTTCCACGCCAGCCGGCAGTGAACGCTTCAGGTCCGCCAGTTTCGCTTTTACTGCGTCAATGGTCGTCAGCGCATTCTTGCCGGAGCGCATGACGATGACACCGCCCGCGACCTCGCCCTGGCCGTTCAGCTCAGCGATGCCGCGCCGCATCTCGGGTCCGATTTGAATCCGGGCTACATCACCGAGCAGAACCGGCGTACCGACATCGTTCGTTCGCAATACGACGTTGCGAAAGTCGTCGAGTGTGTGCAGGTAGCCAGACGAACGGACCATGTACTCCGACTCAGCCATTTCAACCACCGACCCACCTGATTCCTGGTTCGCTTTGCCGAGCGCGTCGGCCACCGCCGCCTGCGTGATGCCGTAGGCGCGCAGTTTGTCCGGGTCGAGCACAACCTGGTACTGGCGCACCATGCCGCCGATGCTCGCGACCTCGGACACGTCAGGCACTGACTTCAGTTCGAACTTCAGGAACCAGTCATTGAGCGCGCGCAGTTGTCCGAGGTCGTGTTGTCCGGTCCTGTCGACGAGTGCATATTCGTACACCCAGCCCACGCCAGTTGCATCCGGTCCAAGCGAAACGGTCGCCCCCTGCGGCAGGCGGCTCTGTACCTGGTTCAGATATTCGAGCACGCGCGAGCGTGCCCAGTACTGGTCGGTTTTGTCGTCGAACAGCACGTAGACGAACGCATCGCCGAACGACGAATACGCGCGGATGGTTTTAGCACCGGGCACACCGAGCAGCGTCGTCGTCAGCGGATAGGTCACCTGGTCCTCGACGACCTGCGGTGCTTTGCCCGGGTATGACGCTTTGATGATGACTTGCGTATCGGACAGGTCAGGCAGCGCATCGAGCGGCGTTTGCGTGACCGAATAGACGCCCCACGCCGTAACGAGCACGGTCGTGAGCAGCACCAGGAAGCGGTTGTGGATAGACCACCTGATAAGACGCGCAATCATTTGGCGCCTCCGACTGGCTCGACCTTGGTCAACTGGTATCCGTCACCCGACGGCGTGAAGACAAAATGCACGGTCTGGCCTGGCTTCACGTCCGGAAACGCCGTCGGCGACGGTTTGCCGAACGACATCGTCATTGCGCCCCAGCCCAGCGCTGGAACGGGTTGATGTGAAAACGTGATGTCTCCGGCCGTCACCTGTTCGACCTTACCTGTGGTGTCGTAGGTCTGCGGTGCTGCTGCGGTAGGTGCTGGAGGCGACGCGCTCGCACCGGTCGGTGCGGTTGCTTCGAGCTTCGGCAGAACAGATTTCAGACTCGCTTCCGAGTCAATCAGGAACTGGCCGGATGCGACGACCTGCTGGCCTTCGGTCAGGCCGCTGGCCACCTCGGTGTCGTCGCCGGCATCGTTGCCAACGGTGACGGAGACAGGTTGTAACCTGCCGTCTGGATTCTTGACGATGACCACCGACCGCTTACCCGTCGTGATGACGGCTTCCGAGGGAACCAGCAACCGCGATACCTTTTTTGCCGCGCCGACGCGCGCCCGCATCAACATCCCCGGCGTCAACCTGAAGTCCGCGTTATCGATTTCGAGGCGAGCCTGAAGCGTACGGCTACTCGCGCTGATGCCCGGCAGGATTTCACGGATGTGTCCCGTGAAATGTTGGGCAGGGTCACCGGCAAACACGGCATCCACACTCATGCCCGGTCGAACCTGGAGCGCCAGCGCTTCGGGTATCTCCACCACGAGCCACAGCCTGTCGAGCCCGGAGACTTTCGCAAGCGTCTGCCCGGGCGACACCATCGCGCCATCACGAACGTTCAGTTCGGTCAGCACGCCGGTTTCCGGTGCGGATAGCGTGATGTGTGTTTGCGCCTTGCCGGTGCGGTCGAGACTTGCAATCACGCCGTCGGGAATGGACATCGCCCGCATCCGCGCACGTGACGCCGCAAGCATGCCGTCATCCATGCGGCCACGTTTCAGCGCCAGATACTCTTCCTGCGGCGCAAGCCAATCTGGAACGAACAGGGACGCAATCGGAGCGCTTTTCGTTACGCGCTGCATTGGGGCGCTGGCGTAAAGATGGTCAATGTAGCCGGTCACTCGCGACTGGACGACATCGGCTTTCGACTCATCGAACTGCGTAGTACCTACCGCGTCGAATCCTTCCGTTGTCTCCTGCCGGCGTACGGTTGCGTATCGAATCCCCAGGTTCTGCTGCATCCCGGGGTCAATCTTGATGCCATTCGAGCCGCCTTCATCGGCGTAGACCGGCTCCAACTGCATGTTCATGAAAGGCGACTTGCCCGGCTTGTCGAAATGCTGGTTCGGTACCATCGGGTCGTGCCAGTACAGCACCTTCCGGCCAGTCTTCGGGTCGGTTCTGTCGCTGGAGGGTGTTGCCGCAGCAGCGCTCTCGCCGCCCATCGTTGAACGATGCGTACCGGCGACATAGCCGGCACCCAGCAATGCCGCTGCGGCAAACACCATAAGGGCCGCGCGTGCCAGTTGTTTCTTCTGCATGTTGTTCTCCTTCACTGACTCACGGACATCGAGGCGGGCACGACCTGGTATTCCAGTTGGGCCCAGGTTTGCGACACATCGCGCTGCAGGTCGAGCACCTGAAGTTCGGCGTCGAGCTGCGCACGCCTGGCAGCGAAGGTATCGGCCAGCGAGCCAGTGCCTGCCCTGTATGCGGCAGCCGCCAGTTGCACGCGCTGGTCCGCAGCCGGAAGCAGGGAGTGGGTGAGATTGGTAATGCGCTCGCGACCGCTCGCGAGCGTGGCTGACTGCGTACGGATATCCGCTTCGACCTGACGCTGCGCGTCCTCGTACATCAGTCGCGCCTTGGTGCCAAGTTCAGCTTTTTCCGCCGCGTCCCGGTCCTGATAGTTTTTGCGATGGATGGGCAGCGGGATGCTGACGCCAACCGACACCATGTTCGAGAATCCGCCTCCGCGCTGCTGGTAGGCGACCTCCCAGGTCCAGTTGGGACTGCGGTTACTGTTCGCAACGGCGGTATCGGCATCGGCGACGGCGATGTCCCGAGATGCTGCGACGAGCACCGGCTGCACCTCACGCAGCTCCTCGGACGGCAGTGATGACACATATGACTGTGGTGCCGGCGGCTCGCCCGTCACATCAGAAACGGGCGTCGCCGTCCAGCGGGACAGGCCGATGAGCGCGGCCTGCAACGTCTGCTGGGCCTTAAGCAACTGGTCCTGGGTCTGCGCCAGCATTGCCTGGGCCTGCATTACGTCGGCCGCACTCGCTTTCGCTCCACGATAAGACGCTTTCGTCGCATCCAGTTCATGAGTCATGTGACCAACGAGTTCCTGCTGCAGCGAGACAGCTTTCTTCGCAAAGACCGCGTTCAGCCACGCCGTGGCCGTTTGCTGGCGGGTGTTCACGAGCTGGCCGAGGTAGCCAGCCCGCTCTCGGTCCACTACATCGTTCGCCAATGCGGACCGGAGCCGGCGTTTGTCACCCGACACCCATTCCTGCTCGATGCCGACACGGCGCATGGTCATGAAGTCCTGGCCGATGGTGAACCGTTGCGGTCCGTTCACCGGCAGGTTATCGACACCGGCTTTGAGCATCGGGTCGGGCAACTGCCCTGCGCGGACGGAGGCTTCTGAACTGGCGCGGACTGAAGCCTGCGCAGCCCCCATGGCGGCAGAGCGGTCGGTAGCGGACTGGAGGGCCGCATCCAGCGTGACGGGTGCTTCCTGAGCGCGCACAGCGACGCTCGCGAAAATCAGCGCGGCAAAGAGCGAACGCGCGCGCAGTGGTGCACGCCGGCGTGACGGCGTGCCAATAGTTAAAGGCATGTTCTAACCCCAACGGCGGACTCCCACAGGGAATCCACGTCCTGGACGCAGGACGACCTCACCGCAAATGCGGCGAACCTGTCAGCAAGGGATTAGATGGTGCGAGGAGGTCGCCAGAGGCCGGCCGGTTCACGGACGGTGAGCGACAGTGCGTAATGGAATACGACGGGGCTGGACAGCCCGGCGGGGCGGGTTACTTCGGTAGTGGATACCGGGTGATAAAGGCTGCCGAGCTGGCATTGCGCCGTTACCTTGCAGAAGACGCCTTTGGCTTTCCCCGGTTGCGAGGATTTCATGGTTTCGCAGCCAGGCATCTCCAAAGACATCGCACTGCCGTCGCCAGCGTCCATGCTCATCTGCATCGGACATTCTCCAGTCAAGCCGCTGGCCGCCAGCCCACTGATGGGCAGCGCAGCACAGAGCAACAGGAGGAGCAATGTCCGAAGAAATTTCATGGCTGAGATTATAGCGGAGCAGTTTTATCTATGTTCCGAGGAAATTGTTGTCTGAGTCGGGCGCCGTATGCAGCACCAATTAGCCCCTGACCTTCCTGCGTTGGAAGGCCCCTATACAATTGCTGCGCTCACCCGTTGGTAGCGTCCTGCCCGGCAATCTAGTGACGCCTCATGCGCTCCCACAGACTCTTGCGTGAGATGCCGAGCGCGGCTGCTGTTTCGGCAATCTAACCGTGATGCAGGACTAACGCGTTGATGTACAGCTTCTCGCACCGGTCCATGTAAGCAGACAGTGTCGGAGCGTCGGTCGACTCCTCGTCGCCGTAGGCAGCCACCAAGTCCGCGAGCTTTCGCATCGCCATGGACACACCAAGCGGGCCGTGTGCGGGCATCGCCTCTTAGGGAATGTCTGATGACGAGAGCGCGCGGATTTTCTGTATCAGCTCCGCAATGTCGAAGGGCTTCGTCACGTAGTCGGCCCCGCCTGCCTTGAGCATGGATACGGCCTTTTCAATAGATAGCGCACGCCGTCACGAGCATGAACGATGGAACCTTCGCCACCTTTGAGTTCAGCCGCGTACTCAACTCGTCGCCAGAGAAGTCAGGTATCTTCATGGTCGGCCGCCTCGTTCCTCGACTTCTTCGTCCTTGCTGGCTGCATCGTGCTCATGCGAACGCAACACTCGCTTAAAAGACAGCGTGACGGAAAAATATTTGTGACTACGCGGCAGGCCTTTAGCCAGTCGCGCTATTGATTTCGCCCGCGATAGGGCTGTCCCGTTCGGCTTTGTTGAGGCGGTGGTCGAAGACTGCAACGTGGCGCCGAGCCGGTTCGGCGCTGCAACCGATGCGAGATACCAAACGCCTGGAGCGGGTTTATTGCGTCCTGGCGGTCCGTAGCCGCAGCGCATTCCCGATGACGGAGACCGAGCTCAATGCCATCGCCGCGCTGGCGATAATCGGGCTGAGCACAATGCCGAGCCACGGATAGAGGACCCCGGCCGCAACGGGTATTCCCACCGCGTTGTACGCAAACGCAAAAAATAGATTCTGGCGAATGTTCCGCATCGTGGCGACACTCAACGCGCGTGCCCGCGCAATGCCGCGGAGGTCGCCCTTGACCAGCACCACGCGCGCACTGTTCATCGCCACATCTGTCCCTGTCCCCATAGCGATGCCGACGTTAGCCTGCGCGAGCGCGGGCGCATCGTTTACGCCGTCGCCGGCCATGGCGACGATGTGTCCCTGCTGCTGAAGCTCCTGGACATGCTTGTACTTGTCCTCTGGTAGCACACCAGCTTTGACGCCATCAAGCGCCAGCGCCTTCGCGACCGCGTTCGCGGTGACGGGGTTGTCACCGGTGAGCATCACAATCTTGATGCCGGAAGCTCTCAACTGACGCACTGCGTCGGGCGTCGTTTCCTTGACCGGGTCAGCGACGCCAACGTAACCTGCGAGTTTGCCGTCTATTGCGAGATACATGACGGTCTGCCCCGCCTCGCGCAGCTTATCCGAGTCACCCGCGACCGCAGAGTAGTCGACCGCAGCGTCTTCCATCAGCCGTGTGTTGCCCAAGGCCACCACGTGACCGTCGATTTTTCCAGTCACGCCTTTACCGGGAACCGACTCGAACGAGTCGACCCGGCTCGTTGGCGCGCCCGACTCCTTCGCACGCGCGATGATTGCCTGGGCGAGAGGATGCTCACTCGCACCCTCAAGACTGGACGCATAGCCGAGTACGATGGATTCCGGTTGACCGCTTAACGCGACTACCGCCTGGACACGCGGTTTCCCTTCGGTCAGCGTGCCGGTCTTGTCGACAACAACGGTATCGACTTTCTCCATCAATTCGAGTGCTTCCGCATCCTTTATGAGCACGCCCTCTTTGGCGCCACGGCCGACCCCGACGATGATGGATACCGGGGTAGCGAGACCGAGCGCACACGGGCAGGCAATGATGAGAACGCTAATGGCAACAACTAATGCGTTCGCCAAGGCCGGCGCTGGTCCCACCAACGCCCAGACGACAAACGAAATGGCTGCAATGGCGAGAACCGTCAGCACGAACCAGCGCGCCACCTGGTCAGCGAGTTTCTGAATCGGCGCGCGTGAACGCCCGGCCTCCGCGACCATTTGTACGATTCTCGCGAGCAGCGTGTCAGAGCCAATTCTTTCGGCTCGCATCAGAAACGTTCCGGTCTGATTGACCGTCGCACCGGTTACCTTGCTACCCGCGACCTTTTCAGCAGGCATCGATTCGCCCGTAATCATCGATTCGTCGACGCTCGAGCCACCATTCATGACAACACCGTCGACCGGTATCTTCGAACCCGGCTTTACCCGCAGCGTGTCGCCGACAACAACAGCTTCCAGCGGCACAGTCTCTTCCGACCCGTCCGGCTTAACGCGCACCGCAGTGTGCGGCGCAAGATGCAGCAAATCCCGAATGGCGCTCGACGTGCGCGAGCGTGCACGCAGCTCGAGCACCTGTCCGAGGAGCACAAGCGCCACGATGACCGACGCAGCCTCGAAATAGAGCGGCAGTTCATGCCCGCGCCTGAATGCCTGTGGCAACGCCTCCGGAAAGAACAGCGCAAATACGCTGAACACGTACGCGGCAACTACGCCCAGGCCGATGAGGCTGAACATGTTCAGTTGCCAGGTCACGAACGATTTCCACCCGCGCTCCAGAAACGGCCACCCCGCCCAAAGCACAACCGGCGTCGCAAGCACCGCTTGAACACATTGCGACCATGAAGCCGGCATCCAGTGAGGCAGCGCCCATGCGGCGAAGAGTTGGTTGAGGGCCGCGTCGAGGTCGAACGGCAATATCATTCGACCCATTGTCATGAAGAGCAGCGGAATCGACAGCACAAGCGCGACCCAGAAGCGTCGCGTCATCGACTCCAGCTCAACGTTTCTGCCTTCCTCAGCGACCGGAGTAAGCGGCTCAAGGGCCATGCCACAGATAGGGCACGGGCCCGGTGCAGAAGCTCGGATTTGCGGATGCATCGGGCACGTATAGATGACACCTGCAGGAGCCGGCGCGCCAACGGCTTTCGTCATCGGGCCGAGGTACTTGTCCGGCGCTGCCCGGAAAGCTTCCAGGCATTTGTCGCTGCAGAAGTAATACGTCTTCTGTCGATACGAGTTGCGATAGGCGGAGTCTGTTGCGACCTTCATTCCACATACCGGGTCAACGACCTCGGTCGTATCGGGCACCGCCGGCACATGCATGGTGGGGAGGCCGGCGACACCGGGTACCGTAATATCTGACTCGGGCATGGTAGCCCCCCATCGTCTTCAGTGGACATGCACAGCGTCTCTACCCGACAGCCTCGGAATAAATCGCGGAGTAAGGGCCGCGTAGTCGCGCCACACTTGTCCGAATCGATGCTCGGATTCTCGCTCCTCCTGCTTCGCGAGCCTCACGTACATGAAGACGAGTATCGGGAACATCACCAATGTCACGAGCGTGGGCCACTGGAGCAGGAATCCAGACATGATAACGACGAAGGCGACGTACTGGGGGTGGCGAATCCTGGCGTACGGCCCAGCGGTCGCAAGCCGGTTGTTGCGCTGCGCCTCATAAAGCACGTGCCACGCCGTCGACAATAAATAGAATCCACCAAGTAGCAAGGCGATGCTCACCAGGTGCGGGAAGCCGACGTGCGGGTTCCCGTGGCGTCCGGTGAGCATCCACCAGAGGTGCCCCGAGTCGTGCGCCAGCAAGTTGGCTTGTGGAAAGCGCGCCTGCAGCCATCCAGACAGGAGATAGATAGTCAGCGGGAAGCCGTACATCTCTGCGAACAGCGCAACCACGAACGCCGAAAACCCTCCGAAGGTCCGCCAGTCGCGCTTTGTCGCTGGCTTGAAAAAGCTGAATGCAAAGACGATGAATACCAGTGAATTGACGATGACCAGGCCCCACAGGCCGTAGCCGCTATTTGTTTCGTTCATGGCTGTCTCCTGAATCCTTCTTTTCGCCGCTCTGCGATTGCATATGGGAACCGTGCCCGTGATGCATGAATAAGTGCATGAACGGACAGGAAAGCAGCAGCAAGTAAGGCAGAACCCCGAGAAAGTGCGCACGATGTTCGGAAAACAGCAAGAACACGGAGATTGCACCAAACGCGACGAGCGCGATGGCCGAGCGCGACTTCCAGAAAGGATGCGGGCCTTGTTGCATGTCGTTCATCGCAGAACTCCTGGAGTAACCAGTTAATTGACTGTCGATTGATTCTCAGCGGCTTGCCGGTCCATCATCGACTTCATCATCAGTTGCATCATGTCGAGACGCTTTTCCATCATCTCGTGCGTTCTCGGGGACATGGTGTGGCCGGCCGAATCCTGCTTCATCTTGTCCATCATCGCCATCCCGTCCTGCATGGCCTTCATTTGCTCATCCATGAGTGCAGCATGTTCCTGGGGCGTCTTTGCCGCCATCATTTTTTCGTGTATCGCCTGCATGTTTCGCATCTGCGCGTCAAACTGGGAGGACTTCGCGCTCTTCGTAGCTGGAGCGTCGTCCGAATGGCCATGTGCCTCATGTTCGGGGCTTGTCGCCGACTCGGCTGAGAACGCTACGGACGTGGACATAACGACGGCCAATACAGCCTGGCAAATCAATCGGCTTCGTGCTTTCATACGGCCCCCAGGGGGTTATCTGACGTCAACGGTGTCCAACTCAAAATCCAGTGTATTTGCACAACGTCGGTCGTCTTTGACATGGCGCAATAAATCGCGACGGCGCATTGTGGACGGCGTAGCATGGGTTAATTAAGTGCAATACCTCAAATTCATCTTGGCGCTGCACTGAAAACTTACGTTCTCCGTAACAATACGTACGGTACCGTACAGTTTTCTGTTGACCTGCATCAAGACTTCCGCGTCCAAGCCGCGTACCTTGTCTCCAATACCTTAGTTAGATTTCAGCGCTTTTTCGCCCCCCGCCCGTGCGGTATCAATGGCAGAGCGCCTGGTGCCGCAGCGCGCCGTGGCTGAAATCCGGGTAACTTGCTGCGTGCATCGAGAACGAACATGCGAACACTACTGACTTCCTTCATCGTGGCTCTTGCACTTGGGCTTTCCGGGTGCGGGTACAACGCCATCCAGACGCAGGACGAACAGGTCAAGGCAAGCTGGTCGGAGGTGCTGAACCAGTATCAGCGTCGCGCTGACCTTGTGCCGAACCTTGTTAATACCGTTAAGGGATACGCGAAACAGGAGAATGATGTCCTGACGCGTGTCACGGAGGCCCGTTCACAAGTGGGCTCCATCAAGGCGACGCCTGAGCTTCTTGCTGACCCTCAGGCCTTTGCAAAGTTCGAGGCGGCTCAGGGGCAACTTACGTCCTCACTGTCGAGACTTCTGGTTGTCTCCGAGAACTATCCTCAGTTGAAATCTGACGCGAACTTCAGGGACCTGCAAGCCCAACTTGAAGGGACAGAAAATCGGATTGCCGTTGCGCGCAACAGATACATCAAGGCGGTTCAGGAGTACAACGTCACAGTCAGGTCGTTCCCGAACAACCTCATCGCAAGAGCCCTCAGTTACCAGGAGAAGCCGAACTTCTCCGTGGCTAACGAGGCAGAGATTTCGAGGCCGCCACGAGTAGATTTTGGCGCTGCTCCTTCGTCAGCCGCCGGGGTGACCAATTGAACATCCTCCGCACTGCGCTTGCGCTATTGGTCGTTTTCCTCGCCTTCGGCGGCGCTGGCGCCCGCGCCGATGTCCCGGTTCCGACACTGACGGCTCGCGTCACCGACGAAACCGGAACACTCACGGGCGAGCAACGGGCCAACCTCGAGCAAACCTTAAAGAACTTCGAGGCGCAGAAAGGCAGTCAGATTTCCGTACTTATTGTTCCAACGACGCTGCCAGAAACCATCGAGCAATATTCGATACGCGTGGCTGAACAATGGAAGCTTGGACGGAAGAACGTCGACGACGGTGCGTTGCTGATTGTTGCAAAGAACGACCGCGCGCTTCGTATAGAGGTTGGATATGGACTGGAGGGGGCGCTCAACGACGCGACAAGCAATCGCATCATCAATGAAACTATTGTTCCACGGTTCAAGCAGGGCGATTTCTACGGCGGCATCGCGGCCGGCGTAGATAGCATCATTCGGGTTGTTAGCGGTGAGCCGTTACCTGCCCAGGCAAAAAATCGCGGCGGTTATAGCGGGGTCGGCCAACTGTTACCGATACTTTTCGTGTTGACCGTAGTCGCCGGAGGCGTCTTGCGCTCGATAATCGGGCGATTTCCAGGCGCCGTGGTGACTGGCGGTGCTATCGGCGTATTGGCATGGCTGCTATCTGGAACGATTCTCGCAGCCATCTTCGCCGGAGCAATCGCGCTTGCCTTTACGTTGGTAGGCAGTGGACTGGGTGCTTACGTCGGCGGCCGCTACATCGGTGGTGGACGCGGCGGATTGGGCGGCGGCTCAGCCCGCAACACTTTCAGCGGAGGCGGAGGCGGCTTTGGCGGCGGCGGCGCCTCCGGCAGGTGGTAATCATGAACCTAAATCGAATCATCAGACACCTGTTTATGACCCGCTGGCATGTAAATTCAGCGTTTCCCGCACGCTCGCTGATAGCGATTGGGAACGCCGTCAGCGAGAGCCATCGGGCGCACATCGGCCAGATTCGGTTCGCGGTCGAAGGCGCGCTGCACAGTACTGCCCTGTTGAATGGAAAGTCCGCGAGACAACGCGCGATTGAGGTGTTTTCGGAGCTTCGCGTCTGGGACACCGAGCACAACAACGGCGTCCTCATCTATCTTCTGCTAGCCGACCGGGACGTTGAGATTGTGGCGGACCGGGGCATTCATGCGAGAGTCGGTGCGGATGAGTGGGAGACAATCTGCCGCGAGATGGAGAGCGAGTTCAGGGAAGCTCGATACGAATCTGGTGCTGTCCGAGGTGTACGGAGAGTGACGCAACTGTTGGCAACGCACTTTCCTGTTGCCCAGCCCGAGAAGGGTGAATTGCCAGTCTCGCCAATCGTACTGTGAAATCGTGAATTTAGACGGGGTTCGACGCGCCCCTGATAGTCGCTAGCCCATGCGACGCCAGGGACGCCCGGGCTTCGAACTCTAATCCAGGTTGACCCCGGACGGTCTGCGCGTCTTGAAACCATAGCAAATGAGCGCCGCGAGCCACAGCGCCGTAATCGCCAACAGGACGAACTTGAAATCCGAATCGATGACCAGATTCACAACGGACATCAGTCCAGTCGTGAAGCCGCCGCCTAGCGCAGCGGCCAAAAAAGCGTAGGGTTTGCGTCCGGCAAAGGCGCTGAGTGCCAGATGCGCGAGCAACACGCCCGCGCCCACAATGTAGCCACCGAGAACCGTGAAGACCAATCCGAGCCAGCGAGCGAGCGAGTTTGGGCGTTGCATCCAGCAAACGTTCGCTGGACGTCCCCATGTAGCGCAGGTCTTCCGGTAGCAAGGGCGGCCGTATGAATATGAAATAGATGCCGATGAGGATTGTCGCAGCGCCTGTGGCCGCGAGAAGCCATGCGCAAAGAGGCCGACTATATGTCCGGCGCTTTCTGGTCACGATATCTAGCACTGGCTACCTCCTGGCGCGGAATTGCATTAAGTGTTGCACCCTTTACCCAAAACGTCTGGTATCCAGCGAACTCCTTTTGTTGTCGTCACGTGCCAGGTAACGGACTGGGCACAAGGATAGCAGCAGCGACAAGCACACCCGCAGGCGCCACCGATTCGATATGAAGCACGGCGGCGAAGCGCTTCAGATGCTTTACCGGCGCTGTTGATGAGGCACTCTTCAGTGATGCGAGTAGCTTGGGCATCTCGAAGAAGCGCTTATGTCCACCGAGCGTTGCAGCGATGAGCGCGGCAGCGATAGTTTCGAGCTTCATATATTCCTCCAGAGCGACGCGGAATCGATAAGAGTTGATTCCGAACGGTTTGCATTCTGGAGAGTGACGTCTGAACGAGACGTGAAGCAGAAGTGACTTTTTAGCCATCCGAACGACCACGTTCAGAACCATGCATGTTGAATTCAGCTCGGGAGTCACGAACACGAATTCCGCTAACGACGCACGGGAAATAAAAAAAGGACCCGACGTGCTGTCGGGTCCCGTAAAAGATGGCCTTTGCCTGAAGTCAATGGAGGCAGGATGCAGCCTTTATTGACCCTGCGGCGATGACCATCTGCGTGGACGTGAGAAGCAAACGGTAGCGAACGGACTACGACGTACCGGGTAGTGGACTGGAGACGAGTACCGCAGCGGCGACCAGCACCCCTGCGAGTACCACCGATTCGATATGCAACACGGCGGCAAAGCGCTTCAAAGGCGTCACGGGTGACGTCGAGGAGGCACTTTTCAACGCTGCGAGCAGCTTTGGCATTTCGAAGAAGCGGTTGTGCCCTCCGAGGGCTGCGGCCACGACCACCAGCGCGAGTTTGAACGACAGAATCTGCCCGTAGCCGGATTCCAAAAGGTCGCCTGGCGACCTGACACCGCGCCAGCCGTTATAGGCGCCTGTGGCAAAAAGAATAACCAGCGCAAGCGTTGCGGCAGCCGACAAAGACTGGATATATGCAGCGCAATTTACGCGGTCGCTGCCTGGAGCGTTGGAAAAACGTGGCGCAACAACGTACGTCGTAACCAGCACAAGCCCCACCCACGCGCTGATGGCGAGCAGATGTACCCAGTCCGCCCATACCGGCGGGCTGAACAAGCCAGCATCGACTGGATGTCCTCCATGGCTGCGCGCCAACGCGACACCACCCAGGGCCAACCAGACGGCCAGAGAAAACCTGACTGATTTCCCGGCCTGGATAAAAGAAAGAATGACCACGCATAGCATCAGCCCGGCACCAATCAGCCATGCGTGACCAAAGCCAGTCTCCACCAGCATCGAGCGGACAGCGGGTCCCGCCTCCAGAAGCGTGGACTCGCTCATCAACGCACAATGAATCCAGAACGCAAAGGTACTGGAAAGCAGCGCGCCGACCGACGCGAAACGCAGAGCGCCGACAAGCCGACGGCTTACGCTTGCCTGCCACGGAGACGTTTTGCGTGCGAGCCACCGGTCACTGAGCAGTGCGCCGACGGCAACCGCAAAACCCAGGTTTTGCAGGGCAACGAACGCCAGCCGCAGGACGCCAAGGAAACCGTCATTCATCACTTCACCTGGAAGGTGTACGTGCCTTTGGTCTTGTGGGCGTCATGTGTCATCACAGCCCACTGCACGGAGTAGGAGCCGGACGGCAGCTTCGGGAGAGCAATCGCCAGCACGCGCGGATTAGAAGCATCGACCTTGGCTTTTTCTTTCGTCACGGCAGCGCCGGTTGCGTCGGACACTTTCACCGTGCTGAAGGTTGATTCGAGGTCTTCGTTGAACGTAAGCCGTAGCGCGTCGGGTGCCGCATCGAGGGTGCTACCGGCTGCGGGGACAGCATTCTCGAGCTTTCCGTGTGCGAACGCGGCAGCCGGCACGATTGCGATGGCAGCCGCTGTAGCGAGGCCCGTGAGCTGCTTGCGAGTGAGTGTTTTCATGTTCTTGCGCATCCTGAATGGTCAAAGTGGGTGTTGCTTGCGGTTGATGGCAACACCCCGTGAATGCTTACTTCTTCTGCAGCTTCGTCACTGTCAGTGCGCCGTCAACTTCTTCGGCCACGAAATCAATCTTATCGCCGACCTTGACCTGCGAAATCATTGCCGGGTCTTTGACCTTGAACACCATTGTCATGGCGTCCATGCCCAGGTTTTCCAGCGGGCCGTGCTTGATGGTCAGCTTGTTTGACGCTGCGTCGACCTTCTTGATTTCCCCATGCGACATGCCGGCCTTTGCTTCGCCAGCCTGCTTGGCGCCGCTACTACCCATGTCCATGTTGCCCATTTCGCCAGCTGCATAGGCCGAGCCCGAAATTGCCAGAGCGCAGCTAACTGCCATCGATGCAAATACGTTCTTCATCACTCTTTCTCCTGCGTTGAAATGAAAAGTTAAGCCGGACCGCAAAGTCCGACGAGATTGCAAATCAGCTGTCCGGCAACTCGCCGGTGTATTCGTAGGCAACCGTTCCCTTGGGATGCTTGAACCAGCCCGGGTCGCGATAGTCCTTGCGCCCCAACCCCTCTCGTACCTTCACGACGGTGAACATGCCGCCCATCTCCAGCGGGCCGAATGGGCCGGTGCCGGTCATCATTGGCAACGTGTTGTCGGGGAGTGGCATCTCCATCTCGCCCATCGCACCGCCTGTGCTGCCCATTGCCATGTAGTCCGGCACGAGTTTGTTGATGCGTTTCGCGAGGTCCTTCTGCGGCACGCCAATCAGGTTGGGTACGGAGTGCCCCATCGCATTCATCGTGTGGTGGGACTTGTGGCAGTGGAACGCCCAGTCGCCGGGCCGGTTCGCCGTGAATTCGATGGCACGCATCTGGCCGACCGCGACATCGGCGGTGACCTCAGGCCAGCGCGCGGCCGGCGGAATCCATCCGCCATCCGTGCCCGCGACCTCGAAGTGATAGCCGTGCAGATGGATGGGGTGATTGGTCATCGTCAGATTGCCGAACCGGATACGCACGCGGTCCCCGGCACGTACCGGCAACGGGTCGATGCCCGGAAAGACCCGCGAATTCCAGGTCCACATGTTGAAGTCGGTCATCTCATTGACGCGCGGCGTGAAGCTGCCCGGGTCGATGTCATACGCGGACATGATGAACACGAAGTCACGGTCGACCTGCATCACACCCGGGTCCTTCGGATGAACGATGAACGTGCCCATCATCCCCATCGCCATTTGCACCATTTCGTCGGCGTGCGGGTGATACATAAAGGTGCCGTGCTTCTCAAGCTCGAATTCGTAGACGAACGTCTTGCCCGGAGGGATGTGCGGCTGCGTGAGGCCACCGACGCCATCCATGCCGGACGGCAACAGCATTCCGTGCCAGTGAACAGTGGTGTGTTCCGGGAGTTTGTTGGTCACGAAAATACGGACCTTATCGCCTTCCACTGCCTCGATGGTTGGGCCAGGGGCCTGTCCGTTGTAGCCCCACAGATTCGCATTCATGCCCGGTGCCATCTCGCGTACGACCGGTTCAGCAATCAGGTGGAACTCCTTCCAGCCATTCTTCATGCGCCACGGCAGCGACCAGCCGTTCAGCGTGGCAACGGGCGTGTACGGACGGCCATTGGGAGGTGTAAGCGGCGGTTGCGTGGCGGCCTTGGCCATCGTGGGTGCCTCAGGCAGCGACGCAGCACCAGCCTTGCTCACCAATGCTGCTCCGAGCAACGCGGCCCCCGAGCCGCCGATAAATTTTCGACGTGACACCATTTCATTTACCTTCTGAATCTGTAGGCGACGCCGGTTGCGTCGTGGGCGCGGATGGCGCTGAAGCCATCGCGAGCGGCGGGAGACGGCCACCGACTGCCTGCTGCAGGTCGGTTTCTGCCAGCCAGTACTCCTTCAACGCGTCGATGTAGCTGTTCACCGCGCCAACCTGGTCGCGCGAATCCGACAGCAGTTCGAACACGCTCGCGAGCATGCCGTTGTAGCGAAGCAGTAGCTCATCGGAAATGGTTTTCCGGATTGGCACGACTTCGTCACGGTAGTGCTTCGCGACGTCGTAGTCGGTCACGTACGCAGAGTAAGACTCGCGAACCTCGGAGCGTGCGTTAACTGCGGTCTCGGCGACCCGGTTCACCGACTGCATGTAAATCGCTTCGGCGCGCGCAACCTTCGAGCCGCCCCAGTTGAAGATGGGAATCTCGACGCTGATTTCGTAGCCCTGCTCATGGCCATCGGAGGTGGTGAAGTTGTTCTGATATCCGACGTCCAGCGCGTTGATAAAACGCGTCGCTTTGCTCAGACCCAGAGAGGATGCGACGCTCTGCGTCTGCAGCTTTGCCGCCTGGATGTCCAGCCGGTTCTGCATCGCGAAGCTCTCGAGGTCGTTCAACTCAGGCCGGGTCTTGGGAAGGTCAGGCAGACGGTCGGGAAGCGTGTACTGCGTCCCGGCACCCCACAGACCCATCGTCCGCGTAAGTTTTTCCCGCGCGGACACAGACTGCTGCCGCGTTTTCGCCAGTTGCGCCACTGCGTCTGCATAGAAGGCCTGCTCACGCGCGTAGTCGAGCTTGCTGAAGTTGCCGGCCTGTTGCATCCGCAACGCCAGTTCGGCACCGGCCTCGGCCGAATCCTTCACCTGCGCGGCATAGGCTGCAGCCTGCTCGGCCGCCACCGCGTTGACATAGGCCCGCCGAGCATCGGCGGCGACCTTGAGCATCGCATCGGCCGCGAGCAGCTTGGTCTGTTCGAAGCGGCGGCTCTCGATGCGCGTCGCCAGCGGCAGCGTCAGGACATTCAATAAGCCGAGCGTGAAGGTGCGGCTGATGCTCAGGTCGTTGTTCCCGTGCGTGCGGCTGAACATGAAGCCGGGATTCGGCAGCCGTCCCGCCTGAACCAGGTCCGCTTCGGAGATGCCGAGCTCTCCGTACGAGGCCTGCAGGCCACGGTTGTTCAGCAGCGCAATCTGGACCGCGTCATCCATGCTCAGTGGTCTGGCAAGCAGTTCCTGCGTCCGCTTTGCGACAGCGTCCCGGTCTTCATCGGTCTTCACCAATACGGCATCTTTCCCAAGACGCTCGGAAGCGGTCGTCGAAACGGTATTGAAGCCACCGTCCTTCGAAAATGTCGTACAGCCGGCCAAGAACGCAACCGCAGTGGCGCAAGCAATGACGCGGCCGCTCGAAAAAAAGTGCCGCATCATTTCGCGGGCTCCTCGTGATGGGAGCTGTGCTCGTTATTTTTGGCACCGCTGACGCCTGATGGCATCTGACCGCGGCCCATCCCCGGCTTTCCGGGCGTGGTCGTCACTGCCCGATTGAGCTCCTGCCACGTGGGTGCTTTCTGGTCACGAAACGGCTGATAGTCCGCAAACACGGACGGCACGCTGACGGCCGGAACCGATGCTGCCGCATCTGCCGGGTCAGGAAGTGTTGTAGTGGCGAGCACGAGCGTCGGCAACAATGCCGCCGCGCCGGGCAGCGCCGCGATAAACATTCGCATGGATTTTTCTCGTCGTAAGTCACCTGGATGGCCGACGGGCGGCCATCAGGTCGAAATTCCGCATCGCGGCTTCGGCCGCGACAGAAGGACTAGACGAGGGAAATACGGGGAGGTCGTTCGATGCCGCCGGTCAGAAACGACGCGACACGGTCCGATGTGGGAAACAGAACTGCAAAATGAACAACGTCGGCAGATGTCGCCACTGTGGGGGCTGCTGGCAAGGCCCCGCCGAAACAGCAGGACGCGCAGGTCGAGCACGAGTGGGCATGGTGCACATCGCCGCCATGGGAATGGCCGTGATGGTCACCGTCAGCCATCGTCACATCATGCGAGTGACGGTGATGCGGAGTCGACTCGTCCGTGTCCACATGCTGCGCGGACGCGACATCACTCCCGAAATGCGAAGACCCGCATTTCATGGAGACGGCCGCGAACGACTGAACCGGAAGGCTCAATGCCAGCAGCACGATGACGAAGAGTTTGCGCCAGTAAGACATGGGTTGCAGTCTAGCACGCAGTTTAAGAAGACTGTAAGGCCGAAACCGTCTCACGGTGTAACTGTGTGCCCCTTGGCCACAACAGCCAGGTCGACGTCGCAAGCCAGGCCGAACGGACGACTTTCACCTTATATTTTCCGCGCCCGGCCGCCGTCCAGGCGGTTGGACGGACACCAAGGGCAGGCGCATCACGCAGGCACTTGACCTTCCTACCATGGGAAGGTTCATGCTAAGGGTTCTGATTTGCTACTGGAGGCAAAAATGAAATTCGAGGTTAAGGATATGTCATGCGGCGGGTGCGCCAACTCGATTACGCGCGCCATCACCAACGTCGACCCGGCAGCCAGGCTGGACATCGATGTCACCACCAAAATCGTGAAAATCGATTCGGCGCTGCCATTGGACCGACTGGTCGCCGTCATCGAAGAGGCAGGATTCCATCCCACGGTCAAAGGCTGACGACGCCGCCGCACGGAGGTAGACGAAATGCGGTTCCCTTTTGGCGCCTTACTTTTGATGTTCGCGTTTCAGCTTCCCGCTCATGCTGAGAACGTCATTGTGCTGAATTCGGCCGACGCGAGCGTGAGCCTGATTGATGAAGCAACGCAAAAGGAGGTCGATACCTTCCCGGTGGGAAAGGAGCCCCACCACTTGATGGCGACCCCCGACAATCAGTCGCTAATTGTCGCGAACTCCGTGGCCAACAATCTCGTCTTTCTTGACCCGAAGTCTGGCAAGGTTCAAAGGTGGGTGCCCGACATCGAAGACCCGTACCAGCTCGGCTTCTCGTACGACAGGAAATGGTTCGTCACGAACCGTCTGCGGCTTGACCGGGTCGACATCTACCACTACGACGGAAAGAACGTCACGTTGGCGAAGCGCGTGCCATTGTCGGCGATGCCGAGCCACATGATTTTCTCGGCGGACAACAAGATTGTTTTCGTCACGTTGCAGGTTTCAGGCGAAGTCGACAAGGGCGCCCATAATTTCCGGTCGCTCGTCGACGGGCAGCACATTCTGGTGTCGAACCGGGTCGGTAACACCATCAGCATCCTCGACCAGAACAGTCTTACCAACGTTGGAACTATCACCGGTCTGCTGCCAGGCCCCGACGACATGGAGCTGACGCCCGACAAGCGATACCTGTGGGTGACCTTCCGGTTCACCCGCTACGTCGGCATCATCGATATGAAAACGCTGAAGCTCGTCAACACCATCAAGGTCGGAAAATCACCTCACGGCATTTACTTCTATAACCGCGCGCCGCTGGTATAGGAGTCTTCACGCAGGAGGTTTGTATTTTTCAGGACCGGCGGCCCCGAGATGATGCGGATGATGCGGTCAGCATGACCAGGGTGGGCATGAGCATCATGCCTCCCATGGCCCTACACACCATCAACATCACGGCCACTCAGAATTACCTTTCCCAACAGGAGCTTGAAGATGAAAAGCCTTTTTCCCATCCGAGTCGCGTTTATCTGCGCAGGTGCCGCATTGACCATTGCCGCACTTCCCGCGAACGCCCAGCAGAGTGCACCCATGCCCGGAATGAATATGTCCAGTTCGGCCGATAGCGGTTCGAGCCCGTCAACATCAGCGTTCAAGGAAACGGACGAAAAGATGATGAAGGAGATGAGTGCCCCTCCGTACAGCGGTGACACCGATAAAGATTTCGTGTCTCACATGATTCCGCATCATCAGGGCGCGGTCGATATGGCGAAGGTGGAGCTGAAATACGGCAAGGACCCCGACATGAAGGGACTGGCCAAGAGCATCATCAAGGCACAAAATGAGGAAATTGCATACATGAAGAAGTGGCAGGCCAAGCACGCTGGCAAATGATGCTGTAATGCGCAGACAGACTGCTGACCTGCAGTGCGTGCAGCCGGTGACAGGCTGGAGTGGCAATGGACGACCGTGCTCGTCGCAAAGACAGACGTAAAACCCTGACGGAGCAAACGACGTCGGCGATACGGGAGCGGCTCGAAGGCCGGGGCGCACGGGTGTTCCTGCCATTTTTCGGCCCGGCGGTGGTCGTCTCAATCGCCTACATGGACCCGGGGAACTTCGCGACGAACATTCAGGCTGGCGCGAAGTACGGCTATACGCTCCTCTGGGTTGTGCTGCTGGCGAATCTGATAGCCATGCTGTTTCAGGGGCTCTCCGCAAAACTCGGGATAGTTACCGGGCGAAACCTCGCGGAGCTTTGCCGCGAACACTTCCCCAAGCCGCTCGTCCTTCTCATGTGGGGCGTGAGCGAGGTGGCCGCGATGGCAACGGATTTGGCCGAGTTTCTCGGCGGAGCAATCGGCCTGTCACTCTTGTTCCACATGCCGTTGTTTGTCAGCATGGTGGTCACCGCTCTCGTGACCTATGCGCTTCTGTTATTTGAGCGCGCCGGTTTCCGTCCACTCGAGCTGGCAATTGGTGGACTGGTCGGAGTGATTGGCTTGTCCTACCTGGCCGAGCTATTCATCGTGCCAATTGCGTGGCCGGCAGTCTTCGTTCATACGTTCTCACCGCGCCTTCCGGATTCAGAGGCGCTCACTATTGCTGTCGGCATTATTGGCGCGACAGTCATGCCACATGCGCTGTTTCTCCATTCGGGGCTGACTCAAAGTCGCGTCCTCCCAATGACAGAAGCTGAACGCACCACGCTGCTCGCGTATTCGAACCTCGAGGTCGTCATCGCATTGGCCACCGCAGGTCTTATCAATATGGCCATGGTCATCATGGCTTCCGGCGCATTCCACGAGGGACACCCTGATGTCGCAGAAATCGAGACGGCATACCATACACTGGCACCGCTGCTGGGCATATGCGCTGCAGGCATTTTTCTCCTTGCCCTAATCGCCTCCGGGATATCAAGTTCGGTCGTGGGCACGATGGCTGGCCAGATGATTATGCAGGGCTTCATTGGCTTTCGTATCCCGCTTTGGGTGCGAAGGGTCGTGACAATGGTGCCCAGTTTTGTCGTTGTTGGTTTCGGGGTGAACGCGACCAATGCGCTCGTCATCAGCCAGGTCGTGTTGAGTCTTGCCTTGCCGTTTCCGATGATGGCGCTGCTATGGTTCAGTTGTCGACAGGACATCATGGGCGTTCGCAGGAACCGCACGTTCACTACCATATTGGCCACGGTAGCGGCCGCCATCGTCCTGTCTCTCAATGCGTTTTTGCTGCTGCAAACGTTCGGAGTAGCACTTCCGGGGTTGTCGCGGCTACTGGCTGGCTGACGGTCTCATTAGTAGACGTCGTGCTATCAGATTCCCAAGAATCGCCTGCGAATCGCATCTTTGAGGATGTAGTGTAAAGTCGCCATTCCTAACACTGACGCAGTGACAATAGTAATCCAAGAGTCTGCATCGAGTGGCACCATGCCGAGCGCGTTGCGCAAAGGCGGCCAATAAACTGCCACAAGATGAAGCATCGGGGCCGTGGCCAAAAACGCTGTTACAGTAAGGCGCTGCAACGCCGTGCCTGCTCTTCCTCGCTCCTGGGTAGTCACCCGTGTAAGAACATACAAGCCGATAAGAACAATAACCGACACGCTGGCTGTAGTACCGTATTGCTCACCCCTGTCCTGAAACAGGAAGAAATTCGCGTACACGAGGAGTGAGCAAAACGCGGTAACGAGGCCAGCGAGAATAGCGAACTTCAAAGGCTCCCCGACGAAGCGTTTCGTCGATTGTTTTCCGATGCTCGGCTTCATCAGCGTCAAAAGGGTCGCGGGTACGCCTATCGTCAGGATGTCAATCCACGTAATGTGCCGGGGGCTCAGGGGGAAACTGAGCCCAACAAAACCTACGAAGCCGACAAAGAACAGGCTGTACACGTTCTTCGTTAGGAACAGCTGCAGAATGCGTTTGATGTTGTGAATAATTCTGTCACCCTCTTCGGAGAGGGCGGGCAAATGAGCAAACGAGTCTTTCAATAAAACGATATCGGAGACATCCCGAGCGGCTGCGGCTCCGGAGTTCATGGCAACACCAATATCTGCCTGTTTTAGCGCCAGCACATCATTGACTCCGTCGCCTATCATGCCCACGAAGCTGCCGTGCGATTGCAGGCGCTTGATAATCTCCTGCTTTTGGGCCGGCACGAGTCGCCCGAAAAACTGGCCTTCGTCGACTGCCTTGTCGAATTCCTCAGGGTTCATGCCCGCCAGCTCCGGGCCGCTCAAGGTCGAACCGTAAACGGTCATGCCAGCAAGGCGTGCGACTGCTGCGACGGTCAGCGCATTGTCGCCGGATAACACCTTCAGACAGACGTCACGGTCTTCATAAAAACGGACTGCACTGCCCACATCGGTACGAAGCTCGTCGCAGAGAACAACGAACCCCAAAAAACGCATATCGCCTGAGGGCTCGGACAATGCCGCGTCTGAACGGCCTATAACGAGCACGCGCATGCCTTTCTGCAAAAGCGTATCAAGCTGCTCTCTCTGGGAGAGCGTCAGAAGTTTCTCCCCGAGCGCCTCAGGCGCTCCAAGCCAGAGAGAAAATTCCTTCCCATCGACATTCAGGCGTACGGCGCTTAACTTCGTCTCACTGCTGAACGGCAACTCGCCAAGCACATTGCTCTTGAGCGCGGGATAGGCGGAAGCAATTGCCTCGGTCGTCTGGTTCGGCGAACCAACGGCTCCGACGAAAAGCTGCAAAAACCGACCGACCGCATCAGTCGAACCGGAGAACGGGACCAACGAATGAAACTGCAGATGATTCGTTCCAAGCGTTCCTGTCTTGTCCATACATAGCACAGTGAGGTGGCTCAACGATTCGACCGCACCGAGCTTCTGGACCAGCACCTGCTTTTGCGCGGCTCGTATCGCTCCCATGGCGAACGCGAGTGTCGACACCAGCACCAGACCTTCCGGGACCAGTGCCTTAATCACCGTGACCAGCGACAGAATCGTGTCTTTGGCGGAAAGGTGCTTGATGTATGCCGACATGAGTAACAACACGACGAGCAGTACCAGGATTGCAGTCAGCACCTTTATGACGGTATTGATGCTTCTCTGTGTGGGCGTTAGCCGGGAGGCGTAGGTCTTCGCCTTGGCAGTTAGCTGGTTTACACCGGAGAGGATACCCACGCGCGTAGTCACGTAATCTCCAGAGCCGCTGAGGCAATGACTGCCCGATAGCAGCGGGTCCCCCTTACTCTTCCCCACCCCCTCCCCCTCACCCGTCAGAAGCGATTCATCCATGACGATGCTCGCGGAGGTAACGAGTTCGCCGTCAGCCACGACCTGGTCCCCGGGTTTCAGGCGTAACACGTCACCTTTGACAACCTCGCTACTTCCAATTTTCTGGTCGCTGCCGTCACGGCGCGCGGTAACGATGGTATTCCGAAGTACGGCGAGGCGGTCCAACGCCCATTTGGCACGGAACTCATTGACAATTCCGACCAGCATATTTGCGAACGTAACAACCGCCAAAAACGCAGCGTCACTGTTGGAACGGACGATGAGTAGCGCAACAATCGATACGACCAGAATGCCATTGAATACGGTCACAACGTTGCTACGGAGGATTCCGGATACTGTCCGTGTAGTGAACCGCGGCGCAAGATTTACGTTGCCTGCGCGACATTGTTCGAACACCTCCGCCTGCGTCAGCCCGGCGCTGTCGGAAGTTGCATCGCCGGCACCCGGATGCTCGACCTGCAGCGGTGCAGAGACGCGCGCCGAAGGAGAGGCTGCTCCGGCAGTTCGGTCTTCGCGCGGGCCAGGCGTTTCCATCAGGTCCTCGTTCTTATCGCTCATGTTGCTCGTTTGCCTCCATTCGCGGTAGCGCTTGCCGAGCCCCTGTGAATCAAGTCACCCCGGCTGATTCACGCTAGAGTCATTGGGTCCTCGGGCGAGCGGGTTCGCTCCTGCAACGCCGCCGTCAAATGGAGCGGATGGAAGTAGCGGGCTCGAAATCCGCCGTCCAGGTTCGTGAGCACCAGGCGCGCGCCAGCCCTGCGGGCGATTTCAGAGACAATAGACAGACCCAGTCCGCTTCCCGACTGCGCCGAGTGGTCCAGGCGATAGAACGGTTCCAATACGTGCGCGAGTTCGTGCTCCGGAATGCCCGGACCCGAGTCGGCTACTTCAAACACCACCTCGTCGCCCGACTGGACGACCGATACATCTACCCTTCCTCCGACCGGCGTGTATCGCACAGCGTTGTCGACAAGGTTTCTCAGCACGACAGTGAGGGAAGACACATCTACAACGGCATCAACTTCCTCGAAATGCTCGAACCCGAGGTCGATATCTTTTTCGCGGGCCATGTCAATGGTCGAGTTGATAACGTCAGTTGCCACCGCGCGCAGTGACACCCTCGTTGGCTGCTCCAGCCCCCGTTGTTCGGACCTTGCCAATGTGAGCAGTTGCTCAACGAGCCGATGGGTCCGGCGCAATCCCGACTGGAAGGCCGTCAGCCGCTCTCGAGCGTCTGGTGACGTGATGGTTGTGCCGAGGTTTTCCGCCTGCAGCGACAGTGCCGCCAGCGGTGAGCGCAGTTCGTGCGCGGCGCTCGCGACAAATCGGCGCTGGAGACTGATGGCCTCACGCAAACGTGAAATAAGGCGGTTAATGGACCTGACAAACGGCAATGCTTCGTTGGTGATTCCGTCTTCAGATAGCGGTTCAAGCGATACATCAGTTTGCTGGTCCACAACATTCGCCAGACGTGAGAGAGGACCCAGCTTCGTTCTGACAATCACCACGATGACGACGCCCAATCCCGGAAGAAGAATCAGCATGGGGACAAGCGTTCTCATTGCGCCGTCCCGCGCAATTTCATCACGCAGCGCGGACGGCTCCGCCAATGCTATGCGTTCTCCGCTGCGCAGTGTTCTGATGTTGACGCGCCACCTTTGCCCGTTGTCCTCCATGTCATGAAAACCGTCCGTCAATGTGTTGGGTACGATGAGTCCCGCCGCCTGCGCGAAACCTGTCGCCTCTCCATTGAGCCTGTCAATGACCACCTTGACGTCCTTATGCTGTGAACTTTCAATCAATGGCCGAGAACCACCGAACTCGAGCGCCCGACTGTCGATAAGAGTAGCAATTTCGTTCAGCTGCCCGTCCTGGAGCTCCCTCGCTTCCTGAAAAGCAAACGCAAATGACAGTCCGCAGGCGATAACACCCACTCCAACAATCACGCAGCCAATCCAGGCCGACAGTTGCCACGTCAGGGAGCGTGATTGCTTTCCTTGTCTACCAACCATCCCACACCTCGTACGTTGCGAATGACGGACGTCCCCAACTTCTTGCGGATACCGTGAATCACCACTTCCACAGCATTGCTCTCGACCTGCTCTTCCCACGCGTATACTTTTCGCTCAAGTTCGCTTTTTGACAGGACTGTCCCAGGCTTCATCATGAGCGCGCTCAGCAGTGCGAACTCGCGGCCGGTCAGGCTGCACTCGGTGTCGCCATACACCGCAAGGTGCGTATTTGAATCCAGCGTCAGATTTCCGCTCGTCATTTTCGTGTCACCATGGTCACCGAGTCTGCGAGTGACCGCCCGAAGACGTGCGAGCAGCTCGCCGATTTCGAACGGTTTCACCAGGTAATCGTCGGCGCCCGCGTCGAGCCCGGCAATTCTGTCGTCCAGACTATCGCGTGCGGTGAGAATTATGACGGGAGCCTTGCTACTTTTTGCCCTCAATGACCGGAGTACATCGATGCCATCGCGCTTTGGCAGGTTCAGGTCAAGAAGCACCACATCGTGCTCGCGTCCTGTCAGCGCACCTGTCGCTGAATCAGCATCGCATACCCAGTCGACCGCGTAGGCTGCGTCCTTCAACGCCTGTACGATTGCGCCGCCAATCATTTCATCGTCTTCTACAAGCAGAATTCTCATACTTCTCACCGGTCGGCACCAACTAGCTAAGTCAAATCTAAGTCTCGCGAAGTAATATCTGAAGCGTTTCTTCCGGCGGATACCCATCGTGACCCATCGTACTTACGATAGTAGGTTGGAAAACCGGATTACTGCAACCGGTCAGCGATGTGGCGGTGCAAATGCGCTCGCACGGTTCGCTCAGCTGACGCTGACTGTAGTGCTAAGCGGATGTGCTTCGTATGCACCGAGGCCCCTTCCTGAGGCGCCGCAATGGTCTTATGACATAGCAACGACAGACGCGCCGCTGACGGTGGACCAGGTGGTCGAAAGGGCACTTCAGCAGAGCCCCGACATCCGGCGCGCTGAGCGGGAACTCGATGTCGCCACCGCCAAGGAATATGCGGACGGTCTGTTGCCAGACCCGACGCTCAGCTTCAGTACGGACCGTCCCGGTGCCGAGGGCTATGTGCCAGCGTTCATGGTCGGGCTCAGCTACGAGGTGTCGGCGCTTGTTGACCGCCCTGGGAAGAAACGAGCGGCAGCCAAGGCAAGCGAGAAGCAACAGCTCGCTTTGGAATGGGCGAGATGGCAGGTCGCGAACCGCGCTTATGCGCTCTACGTCACTAACGTGAGCCTTGAGCGTCTCGAAGGTGAAGTCGGGCAGCTTGTGGCATATCAGAAAGACGGTAACGAACGATTGCAAAAGGCCCTCGCGCGCTCCGACGTAACACGAGACGCGGCCTTGCTGGCGGAAGTAGCGTACGGCGACAACGTGCAGCAGCTAGGCGCGCTACGACTGGAACATCTCAAGGCCGCGCAGGAACTCACCAGGCTGCTTGGCCTTCCCCCCGGTTCGCATTTGACGCTCGCGGCTCCGCCGGAGCCATCGGAGGTTCCGCAGGACCTCGTCGTCCGTGCGCTTTCAGACCTGGGCCAGCGTCGGCCCGACTTGCTGGCTCTGCGTGCGGGATACGACGAGCAGGACGAACGCTATCGCGCAGCACTCCTTGCCCAGTTTCCAAGGCTCGATGTCGGCGTCACAAGAGGCCGCGACACGTCAGCCATCTATACCTCGGGGCTTACCGTCGCTGTAACCCTACCGCTGTTCAACGGCAACCGGGGCAATATCGCCATTGAAAAAGCTACCCGGGAGAGTCTCTACCAGGAATACGGACAACGGCTCGACGACGCATATACGGCCGTCGACGGCATCAATTCGGAACTGACGTTGCTAGCTGAACGTCTTCACAGCTCGCAGTCGACGGAGGCCGCGCTCAATGCATCAGTGGAACAGTTACGTGTCGCCTATGGTGCTGGCGACGTCACTTTTCCGGTCTTGGCCGACATTGAAGTCCGGCAGCTGAATCAACGCGTCACAACGGCAAAGCTCGCCAATTCCGTTCTTCAGCAGCAAGTCGAACTCTGTACCCTGATTGGTGTGAGCGCCATTGACCACCAGCCGCTTCAATAGGCCATCCATGACGTATGTCCGCCTGCTAGTCTTCATCGCCGTTATCGGCACGTGCTTCGTCGCTGGTCATCCTGCATTCGCCGAGGACGTCGTGACGATGCCTGCGGTCCAGAAACACATTGCATCCACTTTCGCAGCACCGGCCCGCGTCCAGGCAGCATCCAATACCGTAATGACCGCACCTACCGCTGGCGTCGTCTCCAGCATGCGCCTGATTCCCGGTGAAGAAGTGCGGGCTGGGCAAGTGATTGCACGGCTGACCGGTCCCAGTGTATCGACTGATACCGCGCGCCTTGCAGCCGACCTGAAATCGGCGCAGATACGAATGGCCGCCGCGAGCCAGGCTGCCGCCATCGAACAGCAGAAGCTCGACGAACACCTCAGCACGCGTGACGTCGTCATTCGCGCACGTGCCGAACTCGACACTGTGCGCCAGCAAGTCGCAGCGGCGCAGTCAGCCGCGCGGAGCTACGCGAGTCTCGTTGTGATTCGTGCGCCCGAGGACGGTGTCGTGACGGCGGTCAATGCGGCCGACGGTCAATACGTAACTGCCGACCAGCCTCTGGCAACCGCGGCCCCTTCACGTGGTCTGCATGTTGTCGCGAATCTCTTTGGAAACGACGCCTCATCGGTCGCCGCTGGCATGAGGGGCATCTTTCTGGCGGAGGGCGCGGACGCACCCGTCGATGTGGTCGTACAGCACGTGTCCCGAAGCATCACCACGCCTGGTCAACTGGAAGTCTGGCTCGATGCAGCATCGGGGCCCAGCCTGGTGGCGGGAAGCGTGGGCACGGTCTCACTGACCGCGTCCGACGACAAGCGCCTGGCCATTCCGTCGACCGCCCTCATTCTGGATGGAGGTCAATGGTGGGTACTGGTGCGGGACAAAAGCGGTAGCCGTCGGCAACAGGTCACCCCGGGAATATCCGACGGCGGCTGGACATCAATCAGGCAAGGGCTGCAGCAAGGCGAGCGTGTCGTGACGCAGGACGCTTATTTACTTTTCCATCAGGACTTCGCTACCCGCTACCAGCAAGCCGATTGACGCTTCCCGCCAAGAATAAAAATGCTAAACGATATCGTCAAAAGGCCGCTGCTCTGGGTGATGCTGTACGCAGCCCTGATTGCTTACGGCATCTATGCGCTCCTCAATATCCACGCGGAAGTCCTGCCGCAGTTCAACATGCCGCAGGTGAGTATCGTTGCACAGCTGCCAGGCGCCACGACCCTGGACCTGGAAGGACTGATTGCACGCCCCGTCGAAGCCGAGCTGTCTTCGCTACAGTCATTGAGCGACGTGCGAACCGTCGTCGGACAGGGCTCCGTCAAGATTGAAGCGCGATTCTCGGAGGGGACCACTGCAGCAAGCGCGCTCCAGGACGTCAACGGTGTCATCGGCCGTATCACCGGTTCGCTACCGAAGGGCACGAGCCTGACGACGGAAATCTCCGGCAACGCAATAAACGAGGTCGCGGACTACGCAATCGAGATTCCTGAGGGAGTGGAGGCGTCGCTGGTGCAACGCGTTGTTGAATCAAACCTGGCGCCGCGTATCCGGGCGGTGCCGGGCGTACAGCGTGTGTCGGTCGCCGGCCCGGGAGCGGACGCCATCTGGGTGCGTCCCGACCTGGCGAGGCTGCAGCGTTTCAACGTCTCAGCATTGGCGCTCGCGGCATCGCTCGACGCGACGACTGCGATGGTGCCGAGCGGGTACGTCGACCTCGGTCACCAGGATGTGTTCGTAGAAGGCAGAAGTCTGCCGACAAAGCCATCCGACTACACTGGCGTGCCCGTGGCAGCATCAGGCATTACTGTTCCGTTGAGTTCGATTGCGGATGTCGTACGGTCTGCGCTCCCGTCTCACCATTCGGTGAAACTCGACAACCGGCCGACCATTGCGCTCGTCGTGTTCAAGCAACCGGGGGCCTCGACGCTGCCTGTCGTCGACGCGGTTGATAAGACTCTGCAGGAACTCGAACCCCAACTGCCCGGCGGCGCACGCTTCGTGCGCATCTACAGCCAGGGGCACATTGTCGGCGTAGTCGCCTCAGATTTGACCAGGAATCTGGCCATTGGGGCCGTGCTCGCGGTTGGGGTCCTGTTCTGGATGCTCGGCGCGAGTCGCGGAATATGGGCGCTCGCGCTGAGCATTCCGCTGTCGCTGCTGCTCGGTATCGCAGGGCTGTACCTGATGGGACAGACGCTGAATCTGCTGACGTTCGGCGCGTTGTCAGTGGCAGTCGGCCTGCTCGCGGACGACGCCATCATCGTACTCGAAAGCATTTACCACCGCTGGGAAACGGGTGACGGCCGGTGGGAAGGCGTTGCGCGTGGCTTGCGCGACATAGCCGGTCCCGACATTTCAGGAACGATGACGACCGTCGCGGTATTCCTGCCGCTTGTGTTTGTGGGGGGCCTCGCCGGACTTTTCTTCGTCCCGTTCTCTCTTGCGATGACGGTGAGTCTCATTGCATCACTGTTTATCTCGCTCAGTCTGATTCCACTCGTGCTGGGATTCATCGGTCCGCATATCGAGAAGCGCGCCACTTCCGGTTCGCGCGCGGTCGCGTGGCTCAAGAGGCACAACTTGCGTCTGTTCGACTTTGCACTGCGGCGTCCCCGAGTCTCGCTATGGTCTTGCGTCGCCATTTTCGTGGTCTCGGTGGCCGGGCTTGTGCTGGTTCCCGTCGATTTCCTGCCGCTTCCAAACGAGGCCGTACTGCTCGAAAGTTTTACGCTACCCCCTGGAACGTCATTGCATGATGCCCAGGACGCGTCGGACCGCATTACCCAGCGATTGCTAGGCCTCGACCCTGTGGCACACGTATTTTCGCGGGTCGGCTCTGCGTCGGGTACGTCATACACCGAGCCTGCCTATGCAGGCGAGATTCAGATTGCGCTAAAGCCGGATGTGAACGCGAGCAGTCTCGACAAAATTGGCAAACAGGTGCTGGATGCGTCGAAGCTCCCGGCGGTCCAGACGGTGATTGGAACGCCAACGCTTGAGCGGGTAGGCGAAACGCTTTCGGGCCTGCCGCAGCCCTTTGTCATCGACGTCTATGGTGACTCGATTGACGGGTTGCAATCGCTGTCGAACGAAGTCACGCATCGACTCGCAGGCGTATCCGACCTCTCGGACGTTTTCAACAACGACGCCTATCCCGTGACCGAACTTCGAATTACGCCCAACCCCGACGGTCTCGCGCTTCACGGCATTACGCCGGTGCAGCTTTTTTCCCAGTTGCACATCCTGCTGGCCGGACAAACGGTCGCTACCGTCCCGGAGGGTAATGGTCACCTGGATGTGTTCTTGCGACTCGCCGACCCAACGCATCTGTCCATCGAGCAACTCAATCAGATTCCGGTGATGGCCGGCGGGTGGGTCGCGTTGAAAGACGTGGCAGACGTCCACCTGGTCACCGGACCCAACGTCATACGACATCTGAACGGACTGCGAGCGGTGGAGATTCTGGCGACACCTACCGCGCCGCTCGGTCGGGTAATTTCTGCGTCAAAGAAAGCGCTAGCGACGCTTCCGTTACCGGCGGGATACGAGGTGAGGTTTGGTGGCCTGTATCCGCAACTCGAACATGCCGCGCTCAATGTAGGCGTGGCGGCCATAGTGGCTCTCGCGCTAATGTTGGGCATCCTGACGTTGCAATTTGATGGCCTCCTCGTGCCCGGTCTGCTTCTGCTACAGATGCCGTTGGCGTTCTCCGGGGGAGCAATTGCCCTGGTGGTGAGTGGTGTCGGTCTCAACGCCATCGGTTTGATTGCGTTTCTTACCCTGATTGGGGTGAGCCTGAACCACGGCATCGTCTTGCTGCAGTTGGTAAAGCGAAACGAAGCGCAAGGACTCGGGGTGGTCGACGCCGTGCGCGACGCAGTCGAGGTGCGTTTCCGGCCGATTCTCCTGACTGTGCTGACAGCCTCACTGGGCCTGCTGCCGACCGCGCTCGGTTTCGGTAAAGGCGCCGCCCCTGAACAGGGGCTCGCCATCGTTACGCTGGGCGGTTTGGTCTGGAGCGGTCTGCTAAGTACAAACCTGTTACCGGCGCTTTATGTGTATAGGTGTGAGAAGCAGCGTCGGAAGGTAACCTAGACCCGTTTCAGGCTGGAACATCGCCCGATACCATTGGTAGCGCTTCATATTGATTTTGCCCCGACTTGCGACCATGCCGCCGTCGAACCGGACAATTACAGAATCGAGAAGAATGCAGACTGACATCAAGCCTCGCGCACGCACGCTCAGCCAGATTCCCCGTTGCGTCTGGATGCTCGGCTTCGTCAGCATGTTCATGGACATCTCGTCGGAGATTATCCACAGCCTCCTACCGATGTTCCTGGTGACGAGCCTGGGGGCGAGCGCCATGATGGTTGGCCTCATTGAAGGTGTCGCGGAAGCGACCACGCCCATCGTGAAAATCTTTTCCGGTGCACTGAGCGACTATCTTGGCAACCGGAAATGGCTCGCCGTCATTGGTTACGGCATGGGCGCACTCAGCAAGCCGCTTTTTGCACTCGCACCGACGGCAGGAATTGTCCTAACGGCGCGCGTCGCGGACCGAATCGGGAAAGGTGTGCGGGGGGCGCCGCGCGACGCGCTGGTAGCCGATATCACTCCGCCGCATCTGCGCGGTGCCGCGTATGGCCTGCGCCAGTCGCTGGACACGGTCGGCGCCTTCATCGGTCCGTTGCTGGCCGTCGTGCTGATGCTGCTTTGGGCAAACGACTTCCGCAGGGTGTTCTGGGTAGCCGTGATTCCGGGCATCGCCGCCGTGACACTGCTTGTAATTGGCGTCAGGGAGCCAATGCATCAGTCAGGTGCGACGCGCGTCAATCCGTTGAAGCTCGGAAACCTGAAGAAGCTGAGCAAGCCCTACTGGTGGGTAGTATTTGTCGGTGCGGTATTCACACTCGCACGGTTCAGTGAGGCGTTTCTCGTCCTGCGCGCCATGCAGGGCGGCGTACCGGTGGCGCTAGTGCCACTCGTCATGGTCGTGATGAACCTGGTTTACTCGGCGTCGGCTTACCCCTTTGGCAAGCTCGCCGACTCGATGAGCCACACCAGACTGCTAGCCATTGGTCTCGTTGTGCTGATTGTGTCGGATGTCGTGCTTGCGCACGGAAGTCACTGGCCAGTCGTGCTGCTCGGCGTCGCTCTGTGGGGCCTGCATATGGGACTCACGCAAGGTCTGCTGGCGACCATGGTTGCGAAAGCAGCACCACCCGAGCTGAAAGGGACAGCGTTTGGCTTCTTCAACCTCATGAGCGGATTGGCAATGCTTGTGGCAAGCCTCGTCGCCGGCGGGCTCTGGGACCGGTTTGGAGCAAGCACAACGTTTTATGCGGGAGCTGGATTCTGTATCGCGACGCTGATTGTGCTCGTCGCCAGGACAACAACGCCCGGCGGTGAAACATGAACTGGCGTTTGCTCCTTGAGCGCATCGGGATTCTCAACCTGCTCGTTGCTGGCGTACTAGCCGTAGGTGGTACGTGGCTTTTCCTTGGCGTGCTGGAGGATGTCGTAAGCGGGGACCCGCTTGTTGCTGTCGACGTCAAGATTCACGCTGCGTTGCAATCCATGCGTTTCCCGTTACTCGACTCCCTTATGGTGGCCGCCTCAGAACTAGGCGATGGTGCCGTCACCATCCCGGTCATTCTGGTCGTCCTTGCGTGGCTCGTGTGGCAATGGCGGCTGCGAAGTTCTACTTACTGGATTCTGGCGGTCGTGTTTGCGCAGGTCTTCGTCATAACACTTAAGCTTGCCATGCGCCGTGTGCGACCGTCATCGATGTATGAGGGCTTACAGGGGTTTTCCTTTCCCAGCAATCATGCAACGCTGAGTGTCGTCACCTATGGCTTTTTGGCGTTTTTCGTTGCGCGCGCGTGGGGCAACGTCGCCCGGCTACGTATTGCGATTGCCACCGCACTGTTCATTCTCCTGATTTCGTTCTCACGCCTTTATCTGGGCGTGCACTGGTTTTCTGATGTACTCGCCGGAATCAGCTTCGGTGTGGCATGGATAGCAACGGCAGCCGTGCTGCATCGCGTAGGGGATGAAAACGAAACGGACGCTTCTTCCCTCGGCGTGGCGTCCTTCGTCACCTTTGTCATCAGTGCGACGGTGCACATCATCATGCAACACGGTGTGGACATGACTCTCTATGCCCACAAGTAGTCTGTTGGCTACCCTCTTGCTGGCGGAAGCAGACGCGGGACGGAAGTGCACCGTATCCGCTTGAGTTCGCCTGCGTACACGTCGGATGCCGATAAGGATTGTGTCCCACACGATTGTCCATCACCAGTGGACCATCGAGATGGCGAAAGTGAAGCCGACTTACGGCAATGACCGGCGCTCAAGCTGTCGGCTAGAACATCATCAACGTCCAGCGCGACGAAATCGCCTTTATGGGGAGACGGCGGGCGAAACATGTCGGCAAGTGAACGTGTGCGGCTATGCCAGGAACGCACAGCATCTGGAGTGGGATTCGAATGCGGTTGAGGTCGCACGGACAGGTTGAGCGTTCAATGTGAGGCGGGTCGAACTCCGCTCAGGACCGTCCAAACGCTATCGGGGCACAGCCATCGGAAAATCAGTCGTCGTCACCATGATGATGATGTTCCCATCCACGGTGGCGACCGTGGTCATGCCACCTGCGCTCGTCGCCGTAATCCCCTTCATATCGATATCCATAGCCATAGACCGGAGCTGGTGCGTAGACCACCGGCGGTGGGGCCTCGTACACGACCGGGGGAGGTGCGACATAGACGGGGCCGGGCACACCCAGAAAAACGCCAATGTCGGCGTGGGCGAGAGCCGCGCTGGATGCGCACGCAGCGGAAAGGCCCACTGCCAGAAAAAGGGTAGCGCGTTTCATGGGGTTCTCCTGTCCTGCTCACTTCTGGCCGCTACCAGATAATGGCGAACAACGCGGATTCTAGGGGGGGCGCACGGATGCATGTGCGGCTGAAGTGTCAATTCTGTAACCGCCAGTAAGCCGCTGTGGATACTGCCGGTTCGGACCATGATTACGACGCTGCCAGGGAATCACCCGAGACATGGACACGCTCGCCGACCTGGACCGGCGGCTGCGTCGAGTAGTTGAAATTCCGGTAGCTGCCATCCTGCATTCTTACCTGCACCTGGTAGCTCGTCGCCTTGCGCACCGCATGCTCGATGCCATTGCCCGCCAATCCACCGCCAACGGCTCCCGCAATCGTTGCCAGAACGCGACCACGTCCTCCTCCAACCTGATTTCCCAGTAACCCGCCAGCGACAGCTCCGCCTACGGCTCCGAGACCCGTTGTCGGTTCGGGTTCCTGAACAGTATTGACGGCGACAACTTCGCCGGCGGTCGGGTCAATCGCGACCGGCCGCGGTGCCGGCTGCACCGCGTTTTGATATGCGTCGTTGCTTGAATACCTGGGAGCCTGTTCAACCGGAGTGGTCCGATGATGATGCACACGGGGCTGGACTGGCGCTTCCTCCCGCGTGGCGTGTTGCTGAGCGGCTGATTGCGGCAATGCAAGCGGCGCACTGGCGGTCTGAGCGACGACTGGTACAGGCTGCGTCGAAGGCTCGGTCGTCGCCCGGGATGTCGGAAGAATGCCGGTCATCGCCGCGATGCCCGTCGCACTGGCCAGGATAGCGGCGACAGCCGCACCGGCAACCAGAGGGTGGATACGACTGCGTTGCGGCAAACTGGAAGTCAGGTTGGTGTTCATGTCGCGCTCCGTTGACGTGTGTCAGCAAGAACGCGGGAGCCCACAAACCGGTGGACGTAGCGACCGCAAGATTTGTAAGCAGTTGTAGCGTTTTCCGACTGTCGTTCGGTAGCGTTGTCCCAGACGTATCGCTTCCGGACGGCGTCTGGCGCTTCAGGCTACCGCACCAAACAAGGCGCCGACGCCTGATGACACGCCCATGGCTAAAGCGCTCCAGAAGACCACGCGGATGACGCCGGGGCCAATTTTCGCCCCGCCAGCTTTTGCGGCCAGGCCGCCCAGCGCGGCCAGCGAAACCAGAGCAGAAACGACGATGGCCGGCAGCAGCACCGATTCAGGCGCGAGGGCGGCAATGATAACTGGCAACGCGGCACCAACCGCAAAACTGCAGGCAGAAGCCAGTGCGGCTTGCAGCGGTCGGGCTGCAGTAACTTCCGAAATGCCAAGCTCGTCGCGAGCATGAGCACCCAGAGCGTCGTGCGCCATCAGCTTTTCGGCAACCTGCCTGGCAAGCGGCAAATCAAGACCACGACGCACGTAGATTGCAGTCAATTCCCGATGCTCGCGCGAGAAGTCGGCATCGAGTTCGGCCTGCTCCTGGACCAAGGCTGCCTTTTCGGTATCTGCCTGCGAGGAAACAGATACATATTCCCCTGTCGCCATTGACATGGCCCCGGCAGCCAGGCCGGCCACGGCCGTGAGCACAACGCTTCCATGAGTGGTGTGCGCTGATGCCACGCCGGCGACGAGGCTCGCCGTCGAGACAATCCCATCATTGGCGCCAAGTACAGCGGCACGCAACCAGCTAATGGTTTCCAGACGGTGCTGTTCCTTATGTCGCACAGGCATAGTTCCTCCCCGTTGGAAACGTTGATGCACTATCTCATTACGGTAGATGCGCGAGCGGCCTGATTATCTAGCTACGATGGCGACATCGGAGAGCTTGCAGTCCATGGCATTGTCTGCCGGCGCCGACGAACCTGGCGATTCACGCTGCAGCTTGGTCTGTCGCCGCACCCGGTCGTTAATCACCTGATGGCGTCGATGGTCGGTCATCTTCTTCCACCCCCGAATTTCATCGAGTGTGCGAAAACACCCAACGCACAATTTGGTCTTGCCATCGAAGGCACACACATCGATGCACGGCGACTTGACTGCCATGGGTCAGGCCGCCGCTTGTGAAGGTTGCACTTCAACGGTGACATGCGACAGCCCCTTGAAGCGCTCGAGCACCGCGTGATAGAAGCGCGAATCACGCTGGGGTTCACCCGTCGCCACCGACACCACGGCGCTCATGTGGCCCGGACCCACCCGCCACACATGCAGGTCAACGACCTTGTCGCCACGGTCCTCGATAGCATGCCGCACGTTCTCCGCCATGCGTCGGTCGGGATTCATGTCGAGCAGGATTGCACCGGTGTCACGCATCAGCCCGTACGACCAGTTTGCAATCACCAGTGCACCGATGACGCCCGCCAACGGGTCCATCCAGAGCCAGCCAAATGCGCGTGCCAGTACGAGGCCGATGATAGCCAGCACTGAGGAGCCAGACGCTCGCCAGGTTAACCAGCAGGCCGACCACCGCGATAGGAATCGCTTCGTCGAAGTGAATCGGTACCGGCGACAGGAAGCGCGAGACTGCCTCGTAACCAATCAGCAAGGCAATCATGGCAAGCACGATGGCACTCGTGAACCCTGCGAGGTCACCAAATTTGCCGGTACCGAATCGTACTCGTTATCGGCAAGGAATCATCGGGAGCGGTTGACCCTGACGTCGTGAAATCACACTCCCGAAGCGACCGCTGGAACGGTTCGGAAAATGTTGCGGCTTGCTAGCTCCACGCCTCCCCGAGCGCCTGGGCTTGCTGCAGGACCAGTTCTACCGCGCCGTCCTGCTGGTCCGGCGGCTATTTGTATTTACGAAGGATGCGCTTGACCATCAGCCGCAGTCTGGCTCGCACGCTCTCCCGCTCCGACCAGTCCACTGTGATGTTCTGGCGCAGGTTTTCGGTGAGTTCGTGTGCAATCTTCTTGAGCGTCTCGTCGGTCAGCTCGCGGACGGCTGACTCGTTATTGGCGAGCGCGTCGTAGAAGCGGATTTCGTCTTCCGTCAGGTGTCGAGCCGAAAGCGGCGAAGACTTTGATGGAAGCGCTGGAAGAAACGGTGCTCGCATCGGTCCACCAGAAGGGCGCAAAGGAGTTCACGCTGCCGGGTCTGCTGAAGGTTGTTGCTCAGGACGTGCCGCCAAAGAAGAAACGCTTCGGCAAGGACCCATTCACGGGCGAAGAAAAATGGTTTGACGCAAAGCCCGCTTCGGTGCGTCTGAAAGTGCGCCCGCTAAAGAAGCTGAAGGACGCCGCGCTCTAAAGCCGACGGCTTAGAAAGGGAGCCCCTCGCGACGGAAGTCTGAGGGGCTTTTTTGCTTCTATGCCTGTCCACATGCAACGAAAGCCGTTCCGTGACGTCAAGTTGATTGCTTCGCAAACGGATTGATGGGCTGAACCTTCCGGCGGTCCTTGACGCGCTCTAGCATCTGGCATGTGCCCCAATCGGTAACCAGCGCTTCAGGCCCGCGGACTACATTCGATTCCATAACCTGCACGCCTGCATCGCCGTTGAAGTTGGCACTGAACGCAATGTGGAATCGATACTGGAAGTAGCCAGAGACCTCCTGGATGCGCTCTTTTGTGTCGGTGTCCGTGAACATCACAGATTCAGGCGAGAACGGGTCGTAGTTGATGACGTGTGGGTATTCTGAATTTACCGCAACGCGCGGCTCATCGCTGACAAGCAGCGAACCGACCAACTGGATAGACCCTTTCATCCCCTTCGGAGTTTTAAATACCCAAATGCGCTTGGGCAAGCGCTCGGCAAGTTGCACGGTGCATGTATCGGTGGTGTGCCGCATCATCGCTATGCTTGTGGCCTTATCGAGCGACCTCTCCAGATATACGGCAAGGATTGGACTTTGAGTTGCGAGCTGTCTATTTATCGGACAGCGAGTGTCGGGTTAGTGGACACACCGCTCACGCCTTCCGGCGGAATTTCATCCCTCTAGCGCCGGAGACCCCTCCACATTCGGGGAAAAAGACGTCAATATCTATCTAGGTACCAAACGTGCTTATAACGTGACGTTCCACCACCCAATAGAATTTTCGAAACGGTTCTCATAAGTGATAGCCTGTTTTGTTAGGGACGTCCCCAACCATGAAGCGACTATCTTTTGCCACCCAGTTGGTGCTCCTTTGGGCGCTGGTTGCGGTAGTCTGCATGGTCCTCGCCGGGGTGATTTGGCTTCTCATTCAGTCAGACCAAAGCAGGCAGGTTTCGATGGCGAGCCAGGAGTCGGCCAGTGCCTGCGAGCACGTCGCTTCTCGCTATTCACTCTCACGGCAGTTGAATCCGGACCCCTTTAATGCCGATTTGATGCATGCGGTACTCGACGCCGTCCTGGTCCAGGCCCCAGCTGTCGAAGGCGGCTTTTGGGATTCACGCGCAGCTACGACGTCCGGTTCGCCGTCGGAGACAGCGGGTTCCAGTGACCACAGCCGTTCCACCTCGGCGCCAGCATCGAAACCGAACGGTTTCCTTGCATACTCATTTCCCACGTATCAGGGAAGCGGCATTAAACGCGACATTCCAGAGGCAGAAACACCGTTGATACTCCGCGCTTTGAGACGCTCCGCGACAACTCATGCTTCGGTATCTGACTCTGTCCGCGCAGAACAAGGCGTAACGGTGGTCTCCGCGTGTGCCGTCGGCGGCGCCGTAAACCTCTATGTCTGGACACTGACCCGAGCCCATGCGCCCCTTGGTCCGTACGGACAAGTCCTGGTTTCGTCACTTGCGGTCGTCCTCGGTGGCATCCTTCTCGTTGCCGTCGTTTTGGGCTTGGCGCTACGTCGATGGAAGAACAATTTGTCAAAGCTCGAACTCGGACTATCGCCTCAACCTGATGTCGGGTCTCCGGTTCGGCTGCGGGCAGTGGGAGAGCCCGACCTCGACAAAATCGTCGACGCCTTCAACGCCTATGTCGCTCGCGCCGAGTCGCTTCAGCAGCGGGCGGTTGCCCTGAGCGACCAACTGATGCAAGCCGAACGTTTCTCATCCCTCGGTAGACTCGCGGCGCAAGTTGCACATGAGATTCGTAACCCTTTGGGCGCGGTTAGACGGAAGGCTGAAAACGCTCTGTTGGGCAATGGCAGCAGACAGCGTGAAACCCTGGCTTCAATTCTTGTGCAGGTAGAACGGATTGAAACTCAGGTATCCAGCCTTCTCGCACTGACGCAGCCCGTGACTGTCACGAAGAAAGCGACGAACCTGGCCGAGTGGCTGGCGAAAACTGTCAATGCGCATGAGGAGCAGGCAGCCTTGAAAGGCATCAATCTAAACGTTGACGTGGAGGCATTGCAACCGAACATACCCAAGCCGGCAAATTGTTCCGCGGTTATCGACCCCGCGCAAATGGCTCGCGCTTTGGACAACCTCATATTGAACGCCATTAGGCATGCGCCGCCCGATAGCGAGGTCCTCGTAAGGGCAAGCGGGATTGCCGCCCCCGGAGGGAAAAGTTTGCGATTGGTCGTTATCGACAACGGACCGGGCGTTCCCGCCATCGACCGGGAACGCATCTTCGAGCCCTTCGTCACTGGCAGGCCTGACGGCTCGGGACTCGGCCTGGCCGTCGCACGGGAAGTTGCCACGGCGCATGGCGGCCGGGCTTATGTGGCAGACACCGAACACGGCGCGTGTTTTGTAATTGATATCCCATGGCACACATACTCGTAGTCGACGACGACGAAGGATTCCGCGAAGGTCTTGTGGAGACCTTGCTTGACCTCGGACACGACGTGGACGAAGCGAACTCGGGTGAGCAAGCCCTCGAAGTGCTTCAGGATGCACGGGCGTTCACCTGCGTCTTTCTCGACTTTCGGCTTCCCGGCATGGATGGACTCGCGCTACTTGAAACCATTCGAGCCGAACCCCGTTGGCGCTTGCTACCGGTCGTGATGCTTACAGGCTTTGCGACCAGCGACAACACCATTGGAGCCATGACGCTTGGCGCGTTCGACCATTTGACCAAGCCCGTCGGCAGGCTAGCAATCCAGTCGCTTCTTGAACGCATTGTCTCGTCAGAAGCCCCTTCCGCGGCGGTTGATGAGCAAGCGGCCTCCTTCACGTCTGAGACCGCCAACAAGAAGCCTCGTCTGCTCGGAGTCAGCGACACGCTGCGCGAAGTACAGAAGCAAATCGGGCGCGCTGCTTCGTCAGACGCCACGGTTCTCATCACCGGTGAAACGGGCACCGGCAAGGAGGTCGCGGCCCGTGTTCTCCATGATGTGTCGAAGCGACGCGGCATGCCTTTCGCGGCCGTGAACTGTGCGGCGGTTCCCGCAGACCTGCTTGAAAGCGAACTGTTCGGACACGTCAAAGGCGCATTCACCGGCGCAGCCAGCGACCGTGTTGGATGCATTGCCGCGGCAGACGGCGGGACCTTGCTGCTAGACGAAATCGGCGACATGCCATTGTCCATGCAAGCCAAGCTCCTGCGGGTCATCCAGGAGCGCTATGTCACGCCTGTGGGTACCCATCGTCAGGTTCCGGTGGACATACGGCTGGTCGCGGCGACCCATCGCGATTTGAAGGGAATGGTCGAGTCAAACGAGTTTCGCGAGGATTTGCTCTATCGCTTGAGCGTCATACCGATTCACCTGCCTCCGCTGCGGGAGCGCCTGGCCGATATCCTGCT